>NZ_JACAPA010000001.1:0-156676 GCF_013385945.1 Pantoea sp. B9002 | reverse complement strand
TGCGGATTGCCGGCCCAAAAGTGGCCCCGGCCTGCTCCGAAGCTACAGCGTGTGCTGCTGAAAAGGGCACCTTTGCCAGAGGCGCTGGCGCTTCTGCTGCGGCAAAAGGGCCATTCGCAGCGCTGAGGCTTTTACGTTGGGCCAGGAGCCTCACGCATGGATGCGTGAGGCAGTTCGGGGCCGGCCAGGACGGCCGATCCGCGAACGGTCCGTCGGCACGACGTGAAAGCCGAAGGCACCGCGCTAGCGGCGCGAGGACGGCCCGTGACGCAGCAGATGTGTCAGAGCCCACTCCAGATTTAAAGCAGAAAGATTACTTAACTCAAAAGCATTACGGGGATTTACGGCAAGGCGATTTGTTGACCGAGCGCACGAATAATCCCGGCGGTCATGCCCCAGATAAAGTAATCCTCATACCAAGATAGCCAGACCTGATGTTGGCGATGACCACGGCGCAAGGTGAGATCGCTGTAGCGGCTCAAACGTAATGCTTCCGACAGCGGCATGGCAAAGGCGCTTTCCACTTCGTCCGGATTGAGCTGCAAAGCAAAATCAGCCGGAATAATGCCCACCACCGGCGTAACGGCGAAACCGGTGCTGCTGGTCACCGGCGGCAGAACGCCGATGATCTGCACCTGTTCCGGCTGAATCCCCACCTCTTCCTGCGCTTCACGCAGTGCGGTGTGGATCAGCGAGGTGTCAGTGGCATCCTGCATGCCACCGGGAAAGGCGACTTGCCCGGCGTGTTTACGCAGATGCGATGAGCGGCGCGTGAGCAGCAAGCCAGGTTCTGCACCGTCGATCACCGGCACCAGCACCGCCGCACGGCGTCCGCTGATGGCGCTTTTCGGCGCATGCAGCGGCGGTTGCAGGACAAAGCGGCTGAGGAACTGCTCAAGGGTTAAATTCATTTCAGGTTCCATCACGCAGGCTGGGCAAAATACGGTTCACCTTATGGAAGGTTTCCTGATATTCGGCATCAAGGTTGCTGTCCGCCACCAATCCGCCACCGGCGGCGCAGTAAAGCTGATGGTTTTCCGCAATCAGCGTGCGAATGGTGATGCTGGTATCCATGCGGCCACACAGGCTGATGTAGCCGATGCTGCCACACCACGCATTGCGGCGATGCGGCTCTAACTCTTCGATGATCTCCATCGCGCGGATCTTCGGTGCGCCGGTAATGGAACCTCCAGGGAAACAGGCACGCAGCAGATCGGTTGCGCTCAGCGTCTCAGGCAAACGGGCACGCACGGTGCTAACCAGATGATGCACCGCCGGGAAAGGTTCAACCACGAACAGTTCCGGTACGCTGACGCTGCCGGGCACGGCGACGCGGCCAATGTCATTGCGCAGCAGATCGACAATCATCAGATTCTCAGCGCGATCTTTCTCCGAGTTCGCGAGCTTCTCTGCCTGCAAACGGTCGGCTTCGGCATCAGCAAGACGCGGCAAAGTGCCTTTAATCGGACGCGTTTCAATCTCCTGCTGCTGTAAAGAGAGGAAGCGCTCAGGCGATAAACTCAGCAGCGCGCTGTCTGGCAAACGCAGGAAAGCGCTGAACGGCGCGCGATTCGCCTGCGTCAGACGCAAAAATGCCTGCCACTCATCACCGCGATAGCCCGCCTGAAAGCGCTGCGCCAGATTTACCTGATAGCAATCGCCGGCTTGAATATAGGCCTGCACCGCGTGGAAGCGCTGCGCATACTGGTCAAAACTGAGATTCGATTGCCACTCGCTGGTCAAGGCGAAAGGTTCGGCTGGCGGCGCGGTTTGCGCCTGCAGCCAGTGCCAGCGCTGCCCGGCATCAGTGAGCGAAACCAGCGTCAGTTTTTGCAGATGGTGATCGGCGATCAGCGCCCAGTCATAAATGCCCACCGCCATATCCGGCGTGGTGAGATCCTGCTGCGCGCGCTGCGGCAGGTCTTCAAAGCGCCGTCCTAAATCGTAACCGAACAGGCCAAGGGCGCCGCCCTGAAAGGGTAATCCGGCATCAAAAGCCGGCGTGACGCCCAGCGCGGCACATTGCTGTTGCACCAGCAGCAGCGGATCGGCGGCGGAGTGAATGACTTCATCACCGCAGATAATTTCGGTGCTGGCACCGCGTGTGGTCAGCGTCGCGCGCGGATCGGCGGTGAGGATATCAAAGCGGTTATCCGCGTGATTGGCCTGGCCGGAGGTCAGCAACATCGCCCAGCGTTGGTGGGCCAGCGGAGCAAAAAGGTCTAACAGCGTTTCGGGCGTATACTTCAGAACGAGGCTTTTTACCATCATGGGACAAATCACTTCAGCAAGCAGGTCGCTAGCCTGACATATTTTTTTGTTGCTGGCACCCGTTTGTTCCACGTGGTAATAATGCGTCCCCCATGCACCAGGAGTGAATTATGTTTACAGGTCTTCCAGCGTTATCCCACGAGCAACAGCAGCAAGCGGTTGAACGCATTCAGGAATTAATGGCGGGCGGTATGTCGAGCGGACAGGCGATTGCGCAAGTGGCGCAGGAGATTCGTCAAACCTATAAAGGTGAAGCCATTCGGGCGATGTTCGAAGACGACGAGGATGAAGAAGACGACAACGAATAACGCCCGAACGGATTTTACAGCGCGGCGATGATTTTAATTTCGACTTTATACTTCGGGTTCATCAAACCGGCCTGCACGGTGCAACGCACCGGCGCATTGCCCGGTGAAACCCACGCATCCCAGGCGCGATTCATCGCCGGGAAATCGCTTTTCTCCACCAGAAAAATGGTGGCGTCGAGGATCTTGCTCTTATCCGATCCCACGCGCGTCAGAATGGCGTCAATCACCGCCAACGCATTGGCGGTTTGCGCTTCCGCATCTTCATCCAGATTTTCCGGTACGCTGGTGTAATAGACGGTTTGGTTATGCACCACGGCTTCCGACATGCGGTGCTCTGGATCAATACGCGTAATGGTCATGCTGTTCTCCTTTAATTTTGCTGCGCTAGCCTGCCATATCCCAGGGGCGCATGTCATCTGTTGTGGTTGCCCGCCGGGAATCCTGACATAATTACAGTGGTTTTTATTTTTGATGTGAGGAAGTGTGGCAGACGATTTTGCAGCTGATGGCGCACTGGCGCAGGCAATTCCGGGCTTTAAACCGCGTGAAGCACAGCGCCAAATGGCCAAAGCGGTAACCGAGGCGGTGAAAACAGGCGGCGAGCTGGTGGTTGAAGCGGGCACCGGAACCGGTAAAACCTATGCCTATCTGGCGCCGGCATTGCGGGCGAAGAAAAAAGTCATCGTCTCCACCGGTTCTAAAGCGTTGCAGGATCAGCTCTATAATCGCGATCTGCCCACCATCGCACGCGCCTTAAAGTTCAGCGGCAAAACTGCGCTGCTGAAAGGGCGCTCCAACTACTTATGCCTCGAACGTCTTGAGCAGCAGAATCAAACCGGCGGCGATCTCAGCGTTCAGGCGCTGGGCGATTTGATCAGCGTGCGCGGCTGGTCGTCAGAAACCACCGATGGCGACGTCAGCAACTGCAACGGCGTGGCCGAAGACAGTCCCATCTGGCCGTTCGTCACCAGCACCAACGATAACTGCCTCGGCAGCGATTGCCCGCTGTATAAAGATTGCTTCGTGGTCAAAGCGCGCAAAAAAGCCATGGACGCCGATGTGGTGGTGGTGAACCATCATCTGTTTCTCGCCGATCTGGTGGTGAAAGAGGGCGGCTTTGGCGAACTGATCCCGGAGGCCGATGTGATGATCTTCGATGAAGCGCATCAGCTGCCCGATATCGCCAGCCAGTATTTCGGTCAGCAGCTGTCGAGCCGTCAACTGCAGGATCTCGCCAAAGACATCATCATCGCCTATCGCACCGAAGTGCGGGATGTACAGCAGCTCCAGAAATCTGCCGATCGCCTGGCGCAGTGCGCGCAGGATTTCCGTTTGACGCTCGGCGAACCTGGTTTTCGCGGCAACCTGCGCGATCTGCTAAGCGACAACAACATCATGCGCATGTTTACCTTGCTGGATGATGCGCTCGAACTCTGTTACGACGTGATCAAACTGTCACTCGGCCGTTCCGCGCTGCTGGACGCCGCTTTTGAGCGCGCGGCGCTGTATCGCACCCGCCTGAAACGTCTGCGCGCCATTGATGAGCCCGGCTTCAGCTATTGGTATGAGTGCAACAGCCGCCATTTCACGCTGGCGCTGACGCCGCTGTCGGTGGCGGAACGCTTCCGGGAAGTGATGGATAACCGCAAAGCGGCGTGGATTTTCACGTCTGCCACGCTGGCGGTGAATGAGCAGATGAGCCATTTCTCCAGCCGCCTTGGCGTGGATAACGCCACTACCATGATCCTCGACAGCCCGTTCGATTACACCCAGCAGGCGCTGCTGTGCGTGCCACGCAACATGCCGGAACCCAATCATCCCGGCGGCGCGCGCCAGCTGGCGCGCATGATGAAGCCGCTAATTGATGCCAATAAAGGCCGCTGCTTCTTCCTCTGCACCTCGCACAAGATGATGCGCGAGTTAGCCATTGAGTTTCGTGCTTCTATGACGTTGCCGGTGTTGCTGCAAGGTGAAACCAGTAAAGGACAGCTGCTGAAGCAGTTCCTGGAAGCCGGTAACGCGCTGTTGGTCGCCACCAGCAGCTTCTGGGAAGGTGTCGACGTGCGCGGCGATGCGCTGTCGTTGGTGATCATCGACAAGCTGCCGTTTACCTCGCCGGAAGATCCGCTGCTAAAAGCACGCATGGAAGATTGCCGCTTGCGCGGCGGCGATCCCTTTAATGATGTGCAACTGCCCGATGCGGTGATCACCCTGAAACAGGGCGTGGGACGTTTGATTCGTGATACCGAAGATCGCGGCGTACTGGTGATTTGCGATCAGCGTCTGGTTTCTCGCCCTTACGGCGGCCTGTTCCTGAACAGTTTGCCACCCACGCCGCGCACCCGCGATATTGCGCGCGCCATCGAATTTGTCCGTCAACCAGTGGATCACTAATTTGTGCCAGGCTGTGATAAGATGCGCGCCATTTTGACTCTCTGAGGTTGTTATGTCCGCCCGAATTTTAGCCCTGGACACGGCGACAGAAGCCTGTTCTGCCGCGCTGCAAAATCTGCAGCAGATTGATGCCCGCTTTGAAATCGCCCCGCGTGATCACACCCAACGTATTCTGCCGCTGGTGCAGGAGCTGTTGCAGGCGCAGCAGCTGGAGCTGACCGCGCTTGACGTGCTGGCGTTTGGCCGTGGACCGGGCAGTTTTACCGGTGTGCGTATCGGCATTGGCATTGCTCAAGGGCTGGCGCTTGGCGCGAATCTGCCGATGATCGGCGTCTCCTCGTTAGCGACCATGGCGCAGGGCGCGTGGCGTTTAACCGGCGCGACGCGCGTGCTGGCCGCAATCGACGCACGGATGGGCGAACTCTATTGGGCTGAATATCAGCGCGACGAAAACGGCGAATGGCAGGGTGCGGAAACCGAAGCGGTGATCAAACCCGACGTGGCGCAGCAACGTATTGCCGCATTAGGCGGCGAATGGACCGTTGTTGGCACCGGCTGGCAAGCTTATCCGCATCTGCTGACCTCGCCAGGCGCACAGCTTATTGCCTCAGACGTATTGTTACCCGCAGCCGAAGATATGCTGCCGCTGGCGCTCAGCGCCTGGCAGCGTGATGAAGCGGTCGCGGTGGAGAATGCCGAGCCGGTTTATCTGCGCAATGAAGTGGCATGGAAAAAGTTGCCGGGACGCTAGGTCACGCGCAACTTATTTTCGCGTGCTCAGTCTAATCAGAGAAATAACAGGAGAAGTGCTATGCCAATAAGTCGTAAAGGGATGTCTGGCGCTCTGTTAGCCTGCGCAATGCTGCTCAGCGGCTGTGTTTCGGTGCCAGATTCAATTAAAGGAAGTTCTGAGCTTCCACAGCAAGATTTACTGCGCGTGATGAACGCGCCGCAACTGTTTGTCGGCCAGGAATCACGCTTCGGCGGGAAAGTGGTGAAAGTCACCAATCTTAACGGCTTAACGCGCGTGGAGATTGCGACTCAACCGCTGGATGAGAGCGCGCGTCCGCGTTTAGGTGCAGCTTCTGTTGGCCGCATCTTTGCTGACATCCGCGGCTTTGTTGATCCGGTGGATTTGAATAACCAATACATCACGGTGCTGGGCAACATCAAAGGCATCGAGAAAGGCGATATCGGTAAGGCCAGCTACAACTTTGTGGTGATCGATGTGCGCGGCTATCAGCGCTGGCATTTGACGCAACAGGTGATGACGCCGCCGCAGCCGATTGATCCCTACATCTGGTATGGCCCAACGCGCCATCGTCCCGGATATTGGGGACCGAATCCGTATTGGGGCATGAACCTCGGCCAACCGGCGCAGGTGCAAACTATCCTCACCGAGTAAGCTATTAATTGTGTTATTTACGGCCCGGTCGCGGTGCTTGCGAACGGGCCTTTTTATTGGGCGCGCAATCGATGCGCGAAATTTAGTGATGCGCTTCGCAACCTGAAAATGCCGAAACAGGCAAACTGGTACAATCAGTTAAAATATTGTTAACAACATTGATTGTCGAGGCGGCGATGGCTACGCAACAAGATTATCGGGGTGATTCTTTGAATAAGGTTTGGCTCAAACGCTATCCGGCAGATGTCCCTGCGGAAATTAATGCGGATCGTTACGCTTCTCTGGTCGATCTTTTCGAGCACGCAACAGAGCAATACGCCGATCAGGTGGCTTTCATCAATATGGGCCAGCCAATGACTTATCGGCAGCTGGAAAAGCAAAGCCGCGCCTTTGCCGCCTGGCTGCAGCAAGGTTTAGGGTTGAAGCAGGGCGATCGTGTGGCGCTGATGATGCCGAACCTGCTGCAATATCCCGTCGCGCTGTTTGGCGTGTTGCGCGCTGGCATGGTGGTGGTTAACGTCAATCCACTCTACACGCCGCGTGAACTCAAGCATCAGCTGATTGATAGCGGCGCCAGCGCCATTGTGATTGTCTCGAACTTTGCCCACACGCTGGAAAAAGTGGTGGCCGAAACGCCCATCAAACATGTGATGTTAACGCGTATGGGCGATCAGCTGGCGCCGGTGAAAGCCACGCTGGTGAACTTCGTCGTCAAATACGTGAAAAAGCTGGTGCCAAAATACCATCTGCCGGGCGCGGTGCCGTTCCGCAGCGCTTTGTCGCAGGGCGAAGAGATGACCTATCAGCGCCCGACCGTGACCAACGACGATCTCGCTTTCCTGCAATACACCGGCGGCACCACCGGCGTGGCCAAAGGCGCGATGCTGACGCACCGCAATATGCAGGCCAACCTGGAACAGACTAAAGCCACTTACGGCAAGCTGCTGCGTCCGGGCAAAGAGCAAGTGGTGACCGCGCTGCCGCTCTATCACATCTTCGCGCTGACGGTGAACGGGCTGCTGTTCCTTGATCTTGGCGGCACCAACCTGCTAATTACCAATCCGCGCGATATTCCTGGCTTTGTCAAAGAGCTCAGCAAGTTCCCGTTTACCGCCATCACCGGCGTCAACACCTTGTTCAATGCGCTGCTGAATGATGCCAACTTCAATAAGCTCGATTTCTCCACGCTGCGCCTGTCAGCCGGCGGCGGCATGGCGGTGCAGAAAGCGGTCGCCGAGCGCTGGGAAAAACTCACCGGACACTATCTGCTGGAAGGCTACGGCCTGACCGAGTGTTCGCCGCTGGTGTCAGTGAATCCGTATGACATTACCTGTCATACCGGCAGCATCGGTTTGCCGGTGCCGTCCACCGATGTACGCATCGTTGATGATGAAGACAAGGATGTGGCGCCAGGTGAACCGGGCGAGCTGTGTATTCGCGGACCGCAGGTGATGACCGGCTACTGGCAGCGCGCCGACGCTACCGATGAAGTGCTGAAAAATGGCTGGCTGCATACCGGTGATATTGTTACCGTTGATAGCGAAGGCTTTATTCGCATCGTCGATCGTAAGAAAGACATGATTCTGGTGTCAGGCTTTAACGTGTATCCTAACGAGATCGAAGATGTGCTGATGCAGCACGAGAAAGTGCGTGAAGCCGCGGCGATTGGCGTTCCCAGCGATCTGTCGGGCGAAGCGGTAAAAGTGTGCATCGTGAAGAAAGATCCTTCACTGACGAAAGAAGAAGTGCTGGATCATTGCCGTCGCCAGCTCACCGGCTACAAAGTGCCGAAGATTATCGAGTTTCGTGACGAGTTGCCGAAGACCAACGTGGGCAAAATTTTGCGTCGCGAATTGCGTGATGAGGCGAAGCGAGAAGGGCAGTAACGCGCCATTCTCCTCAGGTTAACGCCGGCACAGTCCGGCGTTTTTATTGCTTTTAACATGGAGCGCTGCGCGTAGTTTGCCGCAGCGAGAAAGACAACGTGAATTACACCCTGATCGACCAAAATGACCAACTGGCCGCCGTGTGCGAGAAAGCACGCCAGCACGCCGCCGTGGCGCTGGATACTGAATTCGTGCGCACACGCACCTACTATCCGCAGCTCGGCCTGATTCAGCTGTTTGATGGCGACCAGCTGATCCTGATCGATCCGCTTAATATCAGTGACTGGACGCCGTTTGTGGCGCTGCTGCAGGACAAGCAGGTCACCAAATTCCTGCACGCCGGTGGCGAAGATCTGGAAGTGTTCCTGCATCGCTTTAAATGCCTGCCCGATCCGATGATTGATACGCAAATTCTGGCGGCGTTTACCGGTCAGGCGCTGTCGTGGGGCTTTGCCTCGATGGTGATGCATTTCAACCAAATCGAGCTGGATAAAAGCGAATCGCGTACCGATTGGCTGGCGCGTCCGTTGACAGAACGTCAATGTGAATATGCCGCCGCCGATGTCGCCTATCTGCTGCCGATTGCCCATCAGCTGGTGGCGCAAACTGAAGAAGCCGGCAACATGGCGGCGGCGTTGAGCGAATGTAATATGCTGTGCCAGCGTCGTCTGGATGTGCTGCAACCGGAAGAAGCCTGGCGCGACATCACCAATGCGTGGCAGCTGCGTCCGCGTCAGCTGGCGGCGTTGCAGCGCCTGGCCGCGTGGCGTTTAAACCTCGCGCGTCAGAAAGATATGGCGGTGAACTTTGTGGTGCGCGAAGAGAATCTGTGGAAAGTAGCGCGCTTTATGCCGGGTAGCCTTGGTGAGCTGGATCATTTAGGGCTGAACGGCCATGAAATCCGCTTCCACGGTAAAGCAATGGTGGCGCTGGTGGCTGAAGCGCAGGCGCAGGATGAAGCGACCTTGCCGCAGCCGCTGCCCAATCTTATCGATCATCCGCACTACAAACAGGCGTTCAAAGCCATCAAAGCGCTGGTGCAACAGGTGAGTGAAGCGAGTGGTTTCAGCCAGGAACTGCTGGCATCACGTCGCCAGATTAATCAGGTACTGAGCGTGCATTGGGGATTGAAAAATGCGTCGCGCACACCTGAGTTACAGACAGGCTGGCGGGGCGATTTGCTGAAAGCGGGTATCGACGAGATTCTGCAGGCACTTTAACGGAAGCATTTTCCCCTGCGCAACACCGCAGGGGAAAATCAGGAAACCGCTTTAATCATTTAGGAACGTCTTCCGGCTCCGGCAGTGTCACGTTGAGCTCGAGGATCGAGATATCATCCCCTTTCTGATCCAGCTGAACGGTCACCATATCCGGGTCAATTTTTACGTATTTACAGATCACTTCCAAAATATCGCGCTTCAGCTGCGGCAGATAGTGGGGCTCACTGTCGCCCCTTCTGCGTTCGGCTACGATAATCTGCAGCCTTTCCTTGGCTATATTGGCTGTGTTCTTCTTACGGGATAAAAAGAAATCAAGTAATGCCATTGGTTATCCCCCGAACAGGCGTTTAAGGAAACCCTTCTTCTCTTCTTCGATAAAGCGGAAGGGGCGTTCTTCGCCAAGCAGGCGATCTACGGTATCAGCATAGGCTTTACCGGCGTCAGCGTTTGCGTCGAGGATCACCGGCTCACCCTGGTTAGAGGCGCGCAGGACAGATTGATCTTCCGGGATAACGCCAACCAGGGGAATGCGCAGAATTTCCAGCACATCTTCCATGCTCAGCATATCGCCACGGGTTACGCGGCCAGGATTGTAACGGGTCAGCAGCAGATGCTCTTTCACCGGATCCTGGCTGTTCTCTGCACGACGAGATTTCGAAGAGATGATGCCGAGAATACGGTCGGAGTCACGTACTGAAGAGACTTCCGGGTTGGTGGTGATGATGGCTTCATCGGCGAAGTACAACGCCATCAGTGCGCCGGTTTCGATACCTGCGGGTGAGTCGCAGACGATAAAGTCGAACTCCATCGCTGCCAGATCGTTCAGCACTTTTTCAACGCCTTCACGCGTCAGCGCATCTTTATCACGCGTCTGTGAAGCCGGCAGAATGTAGAGTTGCTCTGTGCGCTTGTCGCGAATCAGCGCCTGATTCAGCGTCGCATCGCCCTGAATGACGTTTACAAAGTCATAAACCACGCGGCGTTCACAGCCCATGATCAAATCCAGGTTACGCAGACCGATATCGAAATCGATGACGACGGTTTTTTTGCCTTTCTGCGCTAACCCGGTAGCGATGGCCGCGCTTGACGTGGTCTTGCCAACGCCCCCTTTACCCGATGTAACTACAATAATGCGTGCCATAAATGTTGATTTCCTTAACGAAAGAAAAGGGGCTTAATTAAGTGTCTGAATGGTAAGCGCGCCCTCAATCAGGCTGAGGCGCGCCGCTTTACCAAAGAATTCCGCCGGGATTTGATCGATCATCCAATATTCCCCGGCAATAGAGACCAACTCTGCGGCGAGGTTGGTGCAAAAAATCTGGCTGTCACGTTGTCCGCCGACGCCGGCCAACGCGCGACCGCGCATCATGCCGTAAATGTGGATGTTACCGTCGGCGACCAGTTCGGCACCGGCGCTGACGCTGCTGGTGACGATCAGATCGGCATTGCGCGCATAAATCTGTTGGCCCGAACGCACTGGCGTATTAATGATGCGGGTTTTACTGGCGGCATCAGCCACCACCGCCGGAACAACTGGCGCGGCTACAGCGACCGGCGCAGCGGCTTGTTTGCGGCTCTCTTTACCTTCAGAAAGGACCGGCAAACCCGCGCGGGCAATCATTTTTTTCAGGGCTTCATCTTTGCAACCGCTGACACCAACGATACGCAGACCGGTCGCCATCACCGCTTGTTGCATCTGTTTCCAGTTAATGTCGCCGGTTAACGCTGAAACATTCAGCACCACCGGCGCATTCAGCAAAAAGGCAGGTGCCTGATCGATTTTGTCCTGTAGCGCCTGACGAATCACCTCGGGTTGCGAATGATGCAGATGAACGACTGACAGGGTAAAACTGCTTCCCTTGAATTCGATTGGCGTTTGCGACATCTGTGCTGACTCAGTCCTGTTTTACGACCCTTAAATGTACGCCGATAAAATCGGCAATAACATCAAACGGTCAATATTCGAAGTTCTGCAAGCATGTTATAGTTACTGCTATATTCAGGCAAGTGACGCCATCGGTTAATTCGAGTAAAAAATATGTTTTGTGTGATCTACAGAAGCCCGCAACGTGAACAGACTTATCTGTATGTTGAAAAAAAAGACGATTTCTCACGAGTACCGGAAGAACTGCTGCGTGGCTTCGGCAAACCCCAGCTGGCAATGGTGCTGTCGCTGGATAAGCGTGACAAGCTGGCTAACGCGGATATCAATAAAGTTAAGCAAGGTTTAAGCGAACACGGCTTTTATTTGCAAATTCCACCGCCGGTTGAAAGTCTGCTCAACATTCATCTCGATCAGGGTAAAAAAGATTAATTCAGATTCCTCTGTAAATATATCCTGTAGAAATAATCAGTGCTATTTGCGTTAATTAACTGCCCGCTTTAACCCTTTATTGCGGGCAATTATCCCGGCGTTTAGCTGATTTTGTTGTATACGATTAACGACTTTTGACAATTTCCGCCACGCCTGCAGCCATAAACCCGCTAATATATTCCACCTCAGCCTGTCGCGTTCCGGCACTGAGCCAGACTTCATCGCCAGATGCACTGGCGGCAAACACAACCAAAGCAGGGGAATAGCATGTATCAGCATCGTAACTGGCAGGGCGCTCTGTTGGATTATCCGGTCAGCAAAGTGGTTTGCGTCGGCAGCAACTATGCGAAGCACATAAAGGAAATGGGAAGTGCCACGCCAACCGAACCGGTGGTGTTTATCAAACCGGAAACCGCAGTGTGCGATCTACGCCAGCCGCTGTCGATCCCGGCACAATTTGGTGAAGTGCATCATGAAGTGGAGCTGGCGGTGCTGATTGGCTCGACGCTGAAGCAGGCGAGCGAAGAGCATGTGGCGAAGGCGATTGCCGGATATGGCGTCGCGCTGGATTTGACCTTACGTGACGTGCAGGCCGGTTTGAAGAAAGCGGGCCAACCGTGGGAAAAATCCAAAGGTTTCGATAACTCGTGTCCTCTATCGGGCTTTATTCCGGTTGCCGAGTTCAGTGGCGATCCACAGAACACCGAACTGAAGCTGATCGTTAATGGCGAAGTGCGTCAGCACGGAACGACCGCCGATATGATCCACAAAATTCTGCCGCTGATTGCCTATATGAGCCAGTATTTCACCCTGCGCGCGGGCGATGTGGTGCTGACCGGTACGCCGGAAGGCGTTGGCCCGATGCGTTCTGGCGATAAGCTGGAAGTATCGCTGGCGGGTCACGGTATTTCGACGCGCGTTCTGTAAAACTTGCATCACCGCACCTGAACCTTTATAAGGTGCGGTCTCTTTGCTAACCCGGACCGCCATCATGACTGAACAACCTTTCTGGCAGACTAAACGCCTTGACCAAATGAACGACGCAGAGTGGGAATCCCTGTGCGACGGCTGCGGCCAATGTTGCCTGAATAAGTTGCAGGATGCGGATACCGACGAAATCTACTTCACCAACGTGGCCTGCAATCAGCTGAATATCAAAACCTGCCAATGCCGTAACTACGAGCATCGTTTTGAGTTAGAAGAGAATTGCATCAAGCTGACGCGTGAAAATCTCACCAGCTTTGAATGGCTGCCGCGTACCTGCGCCTATCGCGTGTTAGGAGAAGGCAAAACCTTGCCGGCCTGGCATCCGCTGATCGCCGGTTCTAAAAAGGCGATGCATGCGCAACGCATTTCAGTGCGTTTTATTGCGGTGCGTGAGAGTGAAGTGCGGGATTGGGAAGAGCATATAATCGATCGGCCGGATCGCAACGGTTAAAGATAAAACAGGCAGCCAAGGCTGCCTGTTTTTTTGAACTCAACGTCCGAACAGATCGCGGCGTTTCGGTTTGAACGGTTGTGCAATCAACACCAGCAGCGCCACCAGCAGATAAGCGCCGAAAATCACGATCATCCACTGCGGCATGCTCCAGGTCAGGAAAGTCCAGCCGCGCTCAGCGCAGTCACCGCTGGCCACAAACACCGAAGGCAACCATTTATCCAGCGGCAACCAGCTTGGGAAACGCGCGGCAAAGTCGCAGGTGACAAACGGATTCGGATGCAGCTGAATCATGGTGTGATCGTAAGAGAGACGAGTGCCTTCAATCGCGCTATAAATCCAGATGAGGATCGCCGCCCAGCGCAGCGGGGTTTTCGGCGCAATCGCACCCACGATGCCCGCGCCCATCACGCCAAACAGCGCGCAACGCTCATAAATACACATTACGCAGGGTTGCAGCCCCATGACGTGCTGAAAATACAAAGCCGTCAATTCAAACGCCAACGCCGTCAGGGCCAGCAGAAGCCAGGCACCGCGTCCACGCGAGCATTGATTCAAATATCGCAACATATTGCTTTTCCTGTAACCGTTAATGTTTCGCAGTGTAAACCAAAAGCGCAACCGTGCCAGCCAGGTAACCGGAAAAAATCATGTACAAAAATGACTTAAGTCGCGTTGAGGGCAAAAAAGATCCGTCCACGCGCTTCATCCGATAAGTGCAAGCTGCAGGCGCAGCGCAAACGTGTGCTTGCCAGCGTCGTTTGGTCTGAATTCACGGCTGAATTTTGCGCCAGCGCGCGCTTTTAATCGATTGGCAGGCTATTTCCGCTATAGCCGCTCTGGTATGATGAGTCGCATTACGATAAAGAAAGCAACGAGAAATAAATGCTATGGTGATTAAGGCGCAGAGCCCCGCGGGATTTGCTGAAGAGTATATTATTGAAAGCATCTGGAACAGTCGTTTTCCGCCGGGATCCATTCTACCTGCCGAACGTGAGCTTTCTGAACTGATTGGCGTGACCCGCACCACGTTGCGTGAAGTGTTGCAGCGTCTGGCGCGCGATGGCTGGTTAACCATTCAACATGGCAAACCGACGCGCGTTAACGATTTTTGGGAAACCTCCGGTTTAAACATCCTCGAAACCCTGGCCCGACTCGATCACGATAGCGTCCCGCAGCTGATTGATAATCTGCTGTCGGTGCGTACTAACATCTCTTCGATTTTTATCAGCCGTGCGCTGCGTCATCATCCAGAGAAGGCGCGCGAAGTGCTGGAGAATGCGCTGATCGAGGAAGATAAAGCCGAAGCCTACACCGAGCTGGATTATCGCGTGTTCCGCGGCCTGGCGTTTGCATCGGGTAACCCGATTTATGGTCTGATTTTGAATGGCCTCAAAGGGTTGTATACCCGCGTTGGTCGTCACTACTTCTCCAGTCTGGAAGCGCGTGAACTGGCGCGTAACTTCTATCGCCAGCTGGCTGACCTGTGCGTGGCTAATCCTTCGCAGGAGCAGATTGTCGATAGCGTGCGTGAATACGGCCGCCGCAGCGGTGAGATTTGGCACAAGATGCAGAAAAGCATGCCGGACGATTTAGCCAGCAAGCGATAAAAGAAAAACCGGACTTCGACAGTCCGGTTTTTTTTGCCTTACAGCGTTGGGCCGCGCGTGGGCGAACGATCCAGCAACTCGACGCTGCCGTCTTCATTCTGTTGCTCCAGAATCACATCAAAGCCCCACAAACGGTGCACATGCTTCAACACTTCTTTGCGGCTCTTATCGAGTGGCGCACGCTGTTGCGGCACATAACGCAGCGTCAATGAGCGGTCGCCACGCAAATCCACATTGTAGACCTGAATGTTAGGTTCCAGATTGCTCAGATTGTACTGCGCCGACAGCTGCTGACGAATGGCGCGATAACCTGCTTCATCATGGATCGCCGCAATTTCGAGGAAATTGTTACGGTCATCATCCATCACCGTGAACAAGCGGAAATCACGCATCACTTTTGGTGACAGGAATTGGCTGATAAAGCTCTCGTCCTTAAATTCGCGCATGGCGAAATGCATGGTTTTCAGCCAGTCGGAACCGGCAATGTCCGGGAACCAGTAGCGATCTTCTTCGGTCGGTGTCTGACAGATACGTTTGATGTCCTGGAACATCGCGAAGCCCAGCGCATACGGGTTGATGCCGTTATACCATTGGCTGTTATACGGCGGCTGATACACCACGTTGGTGTGGCTGTGCAGGAACTCCATCATGAAACGTTCCGACACTTTGCCTTCGTCATACAGATGATTAAGGATGGTGTAGTGCCAGAACGTAGCCCAGCCTTCGTTCATTACCTGCGTCTGTTTCTGCGGATAAAAATACTGACTGACCTTGCGAACAATGCGCAGCACTTCACGTTGCCAGGATTCCAGCAGCGGCGCATTTTTTTCCATGAAATAGAGCAGGTTTTCCTGCGGTTCAGAAGGGTAGCGCGATGCCTCAACGTGCACCGACTCCTTCTCTTTACGCGGCAGGGTACGCCACAGCGTATTCACCTGACTCTGCAAATACTCTTCGCGGCTCTGCTGGCGAGCTTTCTCTTCCTGCAGCGAAATTTTCTGCGGACGCTTATAGCGATCCACACCGTAGTTCATCAACGCATGGCAGGAATCGAGCAGCCGCTCAACCTCCTCCACGCCATAGCGCTCTTCGCAGTCGGTAATGTAATTTCGCGCAAACAGCAGGTAATCCACAATGGAACTGGCATCGGTCCAGCTGCGGAACAGATAGTTATTTTTAAAGAAAGAGTTGTGACCGTAACAGGCGTGCGCCATCACCAGCGCCTGCATGGTCATGGTGTTCTCTTCCATCAAATAGGCGATACATGGATTAGAGTTGATGACGATCTCATACGCCAGACCTTGCTGACCATGCTTGTAGCGCTGTTCCGTTTCGATGAATTTCTTGCCGAACGACCAGTGTGCATAGTTGATCGGCATACCCACGCTGGAGTAGGCATCCATCATCTGCTCGGAGGTGATCACTTCAATTTGGTGCGGATAGGTTTCCAGTCCGTAACTTTTGGCTACGCGGTCAATTTCCGCCAGATAATCATCCAGCAGTTCGAAGGTCCAGTCGGGACCATCACTGAGTCGTTTACTGTTGCGGGTTGGCTCGTCAAAGATTGTCGTCATAGCGCACCTCTGTTTTGCAAGCGGCAGGAATCACCTGTCACGATCGTTTAAGGCCTCATCCTGAGTAAAGATGGCCCAATAAAACTGAGCGAACACTTCAATGATAGTCCACTGTCGCCTATCCGAAACTGAATCTCAATCGAATTCTTTTGGCAGAAAATCATTCAAAAAGCGTTAGTTAAGCCGATACTGATGACAAGTGTTGGTTTTGTTGCATTTTGCAGAACAATGCTCTGTTTATAAGTGGATTGTATGACTGCGGCGCTTTCTCCTGAAAAAAGTCAAAACCGCTGCCCTCCGCATAATAAATGGCTGATTAAGGGATTTAAGGCATAAAAAATCCTGATTTTGGCTCTCTTGCATGATTTCAGTGTGCAGTCAGGTAAAAAACATGTGAAATAAGTCGGTCGAATGTAAGATTTAAGTGGCGGTCGGGTTATGCTGCCTTGGGCTTGGTTGATAGTTAATTATTCTTTTGCTGCGACGAGGGGCTTATGCGCGTAGTGATTCTTGGTAGTGGTGTCGTTGGGGTAGCGAGCGCATGGTATCTGGCGCAGGCCGGACATGAGGTCACGGTTATCGATCGTCAACCTGCCGCCGCGCTGGAAACCAGCGCCGGTAATGCGGGACAGATCTCACCGGGCTATGCGGCGCCCTGGGCGGCGCCGGGTGTTCCGCTGAAAGCGGTCAAATGGATGTTCCAGCGTCACGCGCCGCTGGCGGTTCGTCTCGATGGCAGCAAGTTCCAGCTGGAATGGATGTGGAATATGCTGCGTAACTGCGACATGCAGCACTATCAAGAGAATAAAAGCCGCATGGTGCGCATCGCGGAGTACAGCCGCGACTGCCTGAAAACGCTGCGCGCCAGCACCGGCATTGCTTATGAAGGTCGGCAGGGCGGCACGCTGCAGCTATTCCGCACTCAGCAACAGTTCGAAAGTGCCAGCAAAGATATCGCCGTGCTGCGTGATGCGGGCGTTCCCTATGAGTTGCTGGAAGCGCATCAGCTCAAAAATGTCGAACCCGCGCTGGCGGCCACGGCGCATAAACTCACCGGCGGTTTGCGTCTCCCTAACGACGAAACCGGCGACTGCCAACTGTTCACTCAACGTCTGGCTGAGATGGCAGCGGCGGCGGGCGTGACCTTCCGCTACAACACCTCGGTTGATCAGTTGTTGCGTGAGGGCAATCGCATTTATGGCGTGAAGTGCGGCGATGAGGTGATTAAAGCCGATGCTTACGTGGTGGCATTCGGTTCCTATTCAACCGCGCTGCTGAAAGACATGCTCGCCATCCCGGTTTACCCGTTGAAAGGCTATTCGCTGACGATTCCTATCAAGAATTCTGACGCCGCACCGGTTTCCACCATCCTCGATGAAACCTACAAAGTGGCGGTGACGCGCTTTGACGATCGCATTCGCGTGGGCGGCATGGCAGAAATTGTTGGTTTTAACACCAAACTGTTGCCGGCACGACGCGAAACGCTGGAGATGGTGGTCCGCGATCTCTATCCTGAAGGCGGATTTGTCGAACAGGCCACGTTCTGGACCGGATTGCGTCCGATGACGCCAGACGGTACGCCGATTGTCGGGCGCACGCCGCTCTCCAATCTCTATCTCAATACCGGTCACGGTACGCTGGGATGGACGATGGCTTGTGGTTCCGGTCAGCTTCTGGCTGATTTAATTTCCGGTCAGAAACCGGCGATTGCCGCAGATGATTTGTCAGTGCTGCGCTACCTGCCAGGTTTTGAGCCACATTCTTCGCCGCTGCGTAACGCCAGCGCGGCGCGCTGAGACCTCAGGGAGAGTAAAAGCATGTCACGTCCAACCGGTGCCACCATCAATCAACAGGCACTGCGTCATAATCTGGCCGTTGTTCGCCGGGCGGCCCCGCAATCACGCGTCTGGTCGGTGGTGAAAGCCAATGCGTATGGTCACGGTGTGGCTCGCGTGTGGCAAAGCCTGGCGGAAACCGATGGTTTCGCGCTGCTGAATATGGAAGAGGCGATCCTGCTGCGTGAGCAGGGCTGGAAAAAACCGATCCTGCTGCTGGAAGGTTTCTTCCATGCCGACGATTTAGCGTTGATCGATCGCTATCGCATCACCACCAGCGTGCACAGCAACTGGCAGATTCAGGCGCTGGCAAAAGCGCAGCTGTCGGCACCGGTTGATGTTTATCTCAAAATCAACAGCGGCATGAACCGGCTTGGTTTCCGTCCTGAGCAGGCTTATGCGGCGTGGCAAAAACTGCGTGCTTTGCCGAACGTCGGTGCAATGACGTTGATGGCGCACTTCGCTGATGCAGAGAATCCGCAAGGATTAGTTGAGCCGATGAAGCGCGTCGAACTGGCGGCGGAAGGGCTCGATTGTCCGCGTTCTCTGTCTAACTCTGCGGCTACGCTGTGGCATCCTGAAGCGCATTTTGACTGGGTGCGTCCCGGCATTATTCTCTATGGCGCGTCACCGAGCGGCGACTGGCAGGATATCGCCAGCACCGGATTGCAGCCGGTCATGACGCTCACCAGCGAAATCATTGGCGTGCAACAACTGAATGCGGGTGATGGCGTGGGTTACGGTTATCGCTATCACGCCAGCGGCACGCAGCGTATCGGCATCGTCGCCTGTGGCTACGCCGACGGTTATCCACGTCACGCACCCACCGGCACGCCAGTCAGCGTGGATGGCATTCGCACGCAAACGCTGGGCGCCATCTCCATGGACATGATGATGATCGATTTGGAACCTTGCCCGCAGGCCGGCATCGGTTCGAAGGTGGAGCTGTGGGGCAATCAGGTGAAGATCGATGAGGTGGCAAAAGCCGCCGGAACGGTGGGCTACGAGCTGATGTGTGCGCTCGCGCCACGCGTTCCGGTTGAGGTTATTTAAGCGCGGTCACGCGACCGTGCATTTTCTTACTGCAGCGCCAGGCGGTCATCGCCAGCGCTGCACCCAGCAGCATCATCAATGCCAGTGACGACTTCTCCGCAACGGGCAATGCCACGATTGCCATGCTGCCGCCCGCACCACACGCCATCTGAATAAATCCCTGCAGTGCTGAGGCCACGCCCGCTTGCTGCTGATACGGCTCCAGCGCGTAGCTGGTGGCGGGACCGACCGTGAACGCCAGGCCGGCAACGGAAACCGCTACGGGAATCATGTACAGCGCCCAATGGTTTTGCCACGCCGCCGGCAACAGCGTGGTGCCCATCATCAGCAGAATCGCGCCAATCAACATGGTGGCGAAACCCATCGCCAGGCAGAACGGGCGTCCCGCTTTGCGAATGGTTTTGTTCACGAACGCGCTGACCAGCATGATCCAAAAACCGTTGGCGCCAAAGGCGAAGGAGAATTGCAGCGGCGTCAGGCCGCCTTCGGTCATCAGCACGTGCGGCGCCAGCGACACATAGGTCAGCACCATGCCCAGCGCGCCGGCGTTAGCAAAGGCAAAGGCGAGAAAGCGCGGTTCACGGGCGATAGCAGCGTACTGCGCCAGCGGTAAACCTTTAACGCGTAAGGTGTCCGCTGGACGCGTTTCTGGCAGCCACAGCAGCACAATCAGCCCAATCACCACCGCATAGCCGCACAGGAACCAGAACGGCATCCGCCAGCCGTAGGCTTCGGCGAGGATCCCACCCAGCAGTGGCGCCAGCGCGGGAACGATATTCAGCGCACCATTGAGAAAGCCGTAAGCGCGTGCGGCATCCTCGCCACTGAGACGGTCACGCACGCCGCTGAAGGCCACAACAGCAGTGCAGCACACGGCACAGCCCTGAATGATGCGGGCGAGGAAGAACACAGGCCACAGCGTGCTCGTGGCGGCAATCGCGCTGCCAATGATATAAAGCGCGAGGCCAATCAACGCAAGCGGCTTACGACCAAAATTATCCACCAGCGGACCGGTGATCAATTGGCCGATGCCCATCACCAATAAAAACAGGGGAATAGTGATTTGGATGAGGCTCACCGGGCTGTTAAGACCTTCGGCGATTTGCGGCAATGTAGGGAGGTAGAGATCAATGCCAAGCGGCGCCAGCAGCACCAGGCTAAGAAGTATTAAGGTGAATTTTTGCATTACGAACCGGACGACCTGTTAAACAATCCGGAAGGGTAATGACTCTTAGGGGAAAAAGAAAGGGATAAAAAAGCGATGCCTGCCGAAGTGCACAGGCATCGCCTCGAGGGTATTAGTAAGCGCCGTCGCGACGAACCACTACGCCAGCGGTTTTGAACAGAATCGCAATGTCAGTCCACAACGCCCAGTTTTTCACGTACCAGGAATCGAAGTAGACGCGCGTATCGTAGTCGATGTCGTTACGTCCGCTGACCTGCCACAAGCCGGTCATGCCCGGTTTCGCCATCAGGTAGTAATCCACATCACCGGCATAACGCTCCAGTTCTGCTTCAATCACCGGACGCGGACCGACCAGACTCATTTCACCACGAATCACGTTCCACAACTGTGGCAGCTCATCAAGGCTGGTTTTGCGCAGGAAGTTGCCAATTTTGGTCACACGCGGATCGTTTTTCAGTTTGAAATCACGATCCCATTCGGCACGCGCTTCCTCGCTGGTTGCCAGCAGATTTTGCAGCACTTCCTGCGAGTTGGTCACCATCGAGCGGAACTTCAGGCACTTAAACTTCACGCCATCTTGCCCAACGCGTTCATGGCCATAAATCGCATTGCCGCCGTCACGTTTTACCATCGCACACAGCAGTCCAAATACCGGTCCGAGGAACAGCAGCAGCATTGATGCCACCACGATATCGAAGGTGCGTTTCAGGAAGCGCGAAGAGCGTTTCGCCAGGTTATTGCTGACGCGTAAAATCATCACTTCATGGCTGAAGATGAATGACATGTCGGTGCCATACAGCGGCACGCCGCGCAGCGTTGGGATCACGGAAATCGAACGGCACTTCATTTTGGACAGGAACTTCAGCCATTTATCGCGCACCACTTGCTGCTCAAATTCGGTGGCGACGATAAATTGCGTGTTGTCACGGTCCATGGTTTGCCAGTTGATGTCTTTCCAGGTGATCACCGGAACGCCATTAACCTTCTCATGCTGTTGGTCATCATCCAGCGAGATAAACGCCTGCACGTTATAACCGAGAATCTCCTCGCTCTGCAGCGCCGCATAGGCTTCCATGGCATTTTTACCGGAACCAATGATGATGGTTTCCTTCTGCCACTGACCTGCGCGGTTAATGGCGCGTTTTACCACGGCACGCATCAGCGGCAGCAGCAGCAGGGCGTAAGTCCAGCTGAACACCCAAACCATGCGCGAGAAGTCCCATTTTGAAAAGGCAATCAACGCCAGATCAAGCAGAGAGAAAACGAACAGGGTTTTAATCACTTCTTTCAGTTCAAACCAAAACGGCTTGCGATAAGTGTAGTGACGCATACGCACCCAGAACCAGGCGGTGCAAAGAATAGAAAGGCTAAATTGGGCAATAAACCGGTATTCAATCTGCTGAGGCGGAATAAAGGTATCCAGTTCGCCCCAAATACCTTGAACGGTGGCGGCAGATAAAAACAATGCCAGATTTAATGCAATTAAATCCGAGAAACTAAGTGCGACTTTTGCGATGAGGTTTTTGCGCAGTCCGCTCCACGAGCGGGTTGCATCATTCATTATCAAAGTACTTGCCATAAAACCTGCTCTCTTTTCTTAAGTAAAAGATGGCCTGACCAGAATCAAGTACGCGCTCAGGAGTGGTCCGCTGAAAAATGGAAAGAATAATTCTTTCAGCGAGATATAAGTCAGTGCTGCCATAAGCGCTGCAAGGAAAGGACCGTTTGAGACGTGATGCACGTCACGAAAAGCTGCAGCAACGTTTAAGAGTATGCAGGAGTTATTTGACAGAGTTAATATGGAAATAGTCTGAAAAGGAAATAAATGACTAAAGAAATAACAGGCTATTTAATTGAAATATAAGGTTAAAAGTTAATTAATCGCGAATATAACGCTTCATTTTAAGACAAACTTTCGGAATGACCGCCATTTCCATCAATGGCGGCGCCAGTTGGTCAGGCGGGTTTTTTTAGTACCCACAGGTCCTGCTGCTTGTCATAGTGTCCGATTTGCAGATCGACAGCCTCTTCATCAATCCATGCCGGTACACTGGTATCCACATCCCAGCCGTCGAGTTGGTCACTCAGGCCGGGATTGGTATGGCAGGGAATACTGACAGTGTCGCCATTGTCACTATTGAACTCTGCATCAACGATTTCATATTGACCAATCTTCACCACGCGTCCCATTATATTCTCCCGTATTAACTGGGTTGAATAGTGAGCATAGTCGTTCACACGCAGTTTACGAGCGATAAAGCCTCGGATTAATCCTTGTCTTCGCTCACGCGCACGCCGACCTTCACAATCTGATTATCTTCTTTTTCTGCCACCGTCCAGGTTAACTGCTTCCATTCCACCTGATCGCCAACCACCGGCGTGCTGCCGAGTAAACTCATCACCAGCTGTCCTAATGACTGCTGATCGTTGGTCTGTTCATCTAACTCCAGCCCATAGATTTGCGCCACGTCGCGCAACCGCGCTTCTGCATCCAGAATAAAGTCGCCGAAGAAGCGTTGATCCAGCGATACCGGCGGCGATTGGCTGAACATTTTACCTAAGGCGGGGAGATCGCGTTCACGGCCAATCACGCACAGCACATCGCCTTCTTTCAGGCGCGTATTGCCGTTGGGATGCATTAACGCGTTATCCCGGAACAGGGCGGCGATGCGGGTTTCGCGCGGCATCTGCAAATCACGCAGCGCTGCGCCAACGCACCATTTGTCGGCGCTCAGCTGATAGATGAATTGCTCCCACGGATTCTCCGGATGAATATCCAGCCCAACCCGGCTAATCGGCGAGGCAGTGGGCGGCACCACCACTTTGGCGCGCTTCGCGGCATAGCCCAGCGAGGTGCCTTGCAGCATCAGCGACACCAGCACCACAAAGAAGGCGATGTTGAAGTAGAGCTTGGCGTTCTCCAGCCCGGCCATCATTGGGAATACGGCGAGGATGATTGGTACTGCGCCACGTAAGCCTACCCAACTGATGAAGATACGTTCGCGTCCGGTGAAGCCTTTGAACGGTAACAGACCAACCAGAATCGACAATGGGCGCGCCACCAGAATCAACCACAGCGACAGAATCATCGCCGGCACCGCGATGTGCCACAAATCGGACGGTGTCACCAGCAAGCCCAGCACAATGAACATGCCGATTTGGCTCAGCCATGCCATGCCGTCAAAGGTTTGCAAAATACCGTGGCGGTTGCGAATCGGGCTGTTGCCCAGCAGGAAGCCGCACAGATACACCGCCAGAATGCCGCTGCCTTCCATCACGGTGGTTAACGCAAACACGATGATGCCGCCACTCACCGCCAGCAGCGGATATAAACCCTGCGCCAGATTGATACGATTGATCAGCTGCTGCAGCGCCCAGCCGCCGCCAAGGCCCAATACGATGCCGAGACCAAACTGCTGCACCAGATGCACCACGAACATCCAGCTCAGGCCGGACTGGCCTTGCTGGATCATGTCGATCAGCGTGATGGTGAGAAACACCGCCATCGGGTCGTTGCTGCCAGATTCAATCTCCAGCGTGGAGCTGACACGTTCGTTGAGGCCTTTATCACCCAGCAGCGAAAACACGGCGGCAGCATCGGTAGAACCAATAATCGCGCCAATCAGAAAGCCCTGCATCAGATCGAGCTTAAACAGCCAGGCAGCGGCAACGCCGGTTAAACCTGCGGTGATCATCACGCCGACGGTCGCCAGCGATAATGCCGGGCCGAGCGCTACCTTTAGCGAAGACGCTTTGGTGCGCATTCCGCCATCGAGCAAGATGATGGCTAAAGCCAGGTTAGAGACCAGATAGGCGACGGGATAGTTATCAAAGGCGATGCCACCGATGCCATCAATGCCGGCCAACATGCCGAGAGCCAGGAAGATCACCAGAATCGGAATGCCAAGGCGTGATGAAAAGGAACTGAGCAAAATACTTGCTGCTACCAGCACGGACCCAATAATGAACAAACTGTAAATCATGCTGGTATTCAACGGCGTTCTCCTGCGGCGGGGCAAAAAAGACAAACTGCGGGGGATTCACACAGACAAGGTGGAAAGATAATGCCTTATCAATAGCTTGTCAGCGCTTAATTGCACATTTTTTCATTCTGTGGGGCCGCATCCCATATACAGCTAAATTTGTATGAAAAAACAACAGGAAATGGCGCGAAGTGAGCGGGGCTGCTGCAAAGAAAAAGCCGGTCAGTGACCGGCTTATAGACTCAGGCTTCTGCAGCCTGTTTGTGGAAAAGTTCTCTAAATACCGGATAGATGTCTTCTGGCTCGCGAATATGTTGGATTGCGAAGTTATCAAACATCGCCTGCAGATGTTCATACTCGCGCCACAAGGTCTGGTGCGCGCGGCGCGTGATCTCGATGTAGCTGTAATAACGCACAACCGGCAGAATATGTTTGGCTAAGATCTCGTGGCAGAGCGGCGAATCATCGGCCCAGTTATCACCATCCGACGCTTGCGCCGCGTAAATGTTCCACTGTGACGGGTCATAACGCTCTTTAACCACTTCATCCATCAACTTCAGTGCACTGGAAACAATGGTGCCGCCCGTTTCCTGCGAGTAGAAGAACTCCTGTTCGTCGACCTCTTTCGCCTGAGTGTGATGGCGAATATAAACCACGTCGACGTTCTTGTAAGTACGGCTCAGGAACAGATACAGCAGAATGTAGAAACGCTTCGCCATATCTTTGGTGGCCTGATCCATCGAACCTGACACGTCCATCAGGCAGAACATCACGGCCTGGCTGGAAGGTTCTGGTCGCTTCTCGAAGTTTTTGTAGCGCAGGTCAAAGGTGTCGATAAACGGCACGCGATCGATGCGCGCGCGCAACTCAGCGATCTCTTTACGTAAACGCTCCTCTTCCAGTAACTGCGCCGGTTCGCTGTTTTCCACTTCGGTTAGCGTGGCTTCCAGTTCGTTTAACATGCGGCGTTTACCCGCCGTCATCGCCGTACGACGTGCCAGCGAGTTCTGCAGCGAGCGCACCACGCTGATGTTAGCCGGCGTACCGTTTGAGGTGTAGCCCGCGCGATGGGTTTTGTACTCGTTTAACTGACGATGCTGATTCTTGCGCAGGTTCGGCAGTGCCAAATCTTCGAACAGAAGATCGAGATATTCATCTTTAGATATCTGGAAGCTGAATTCGTCCTGGCCTTCACCATCCTGACTGGCGTTGCCCTGGCCGCTACCGCCGCCTCCGCCGCCACTTTGCGGACGTTCAATGCGATCGTTTTGCACGAAATGGTCGTTCCCAGGATGCACGCGATGGCGACTGCCGCCGCGACCCTGATGGAAACTCGGTTCATTGATATCGTCAATTGGAATCGAGACCGATTCGCCGCTCTCGACATCGGTCACCGAACGCTTATTGATGGCCTCGGAGATCGATTGCTTGATTTGCGACTTATAACGGCGCAGAAAGCGCTGCCGATTGACGGCGCTTTTATTCTTACCGTTGAGACGCCGATCGATAAAATAGGCCATAAAAATCCCCCAAACTGCATTGCAAGCTTAGGCCGGGAAAACCCGGCCTCCTGTTGCAGCACCGTAGCGCCGCGACGCTTACAGATAACGATTATGAAGATTTACGCACGCGCAGATACCACTCGCACAGCAGGCGTACTTGCTTGCGGGTATAGCCTTTTTCCATCATGCGATCGACAAAATCATCGTGTTTTTTCTGCTCGTCCGTTGAAGTTTTGGTATTAAACGAAATCACCGGCAGCAACTCTTCGGTGTTCGAGAACATTTTCTTCTCGATGACCGTGCGCAGTTTTTCGTAGCTGGTCCAGTTCGGATTGCGTCCGCTGTTCTGCGCACGGGCACGCAGCACAAAGTTGACAATCTCGTTACGGAAATCTTTCGGGTTACTGATCCCGGCAGGTTTCTCGATCTTTTCCAGCTCGGCGTTCAGCGATTCGCGGTCAAACAGCTGTCCGGTGTCAGGATCGCGGTACTCTTGATCCTGAATCCAGAAATCAGCGTAGGTGACGTAGCGATCAAAGATGTTCTGACCGTATTCAGAGTAGGACTCCAGATACGCGGTCTGAATCTCTTTACCGATAAACTCGGCGTATTTCGGAATCAGGTAGCCTTTCAGGTGCTCCAGATACTTCTCGGCTTGATCCTGTGGGAACTGCTCGCGCTCAATTTGTTGCTCCAGGACGTAGAACAGATGCACCGGGTTGGCCGCCACTTCGGCATGGTCAAAGTTGAACACGCGCGACAGGATTTTAAACGCGAAGCGGGTTGAAAGGCCGTTCATGCCCTCATCAACACCCGCGTAATCGTGATACTCCTGCCAGGATTTCGCTTTTGGATCGGTATCTTTCAGGCTCTCGCCATCGTAAACGCGCATTTTCGAGTAGATGCTGGAGTTTTCCGGCTCTTTCAAACGCGACAGAATCGAGAAGCGGGCCAGGGTTTCCAGCGTGCCCGGCGCGCATGGCGCAGTGGTCAACTCACTGTGATCCAACAGTTTGTTGTAGATCTTGATCTCTTCGGAAACGCGTAAGCAATAAGGCACTTTGACGATGTAAACACGGTCGAGGAAGGCCTCATTGTTTTTGTTATTACGGAAGGTGACCCATTCTGATTCGTTAGAGTGCGCCAGAATGATGCCGTTGAACGGCAGGGCAGAGATCCCTTCGGTACCGTTGTAGTTACCTTCCTGCGTGGCGGTCAGCAGCGGATGTAGCACTTTAATCGGTGCTTTAAACATCTCAACGAATTCCATCACGCCTTGGTTTGCGCGGCAAAGGGCACCTGAATAGCCGTAAGCATCAGGATCGTTTTGCGCGTGATTTTCCAGTTTGCGGATATCAACTTTACCGACCAACGCAGAGATATCCTGGTTGTTCTCATCGCCAGGTTCTGTTTTGGCAATTGCTACTTGCTCCAGAATTGACGGCCACACTTTCACCACTTTGAAGCGAGTAATATCGCCGCCAAACTCATGCAGGCGTTTCGCCGCCCAAGGCGACATGATGGTGCCAAGATAACGCCGCGGCACGCCATACTCTTTTTCCAGAATATTGGCGTCTTCCTGCGGGTTAAACAGGCAGAGTGGATGGTCGTTTACCGGGCTGCGCTCGCCGTCGGCGCTCAGCACATAGATCGGCACACGCTGCATCAGTGCTTTCAGGCGCTCAGCCAGGGAGGATTTACCGCCACCCACCGGGCCCAGTAAGTAAAGGATCTGTTTCTTCTCTTCCAAACCCTGCGCGGCGTGTTTCAGATAGGAGACGATTTGCTCAATCGCTTCCTCCATACCATAAAACTCTTCAAAGGCCGGGTAGCGTCCCATGACGCGGTTGGAGAAGATGCGGGAAAGGCGTGGCTCTTGCGCAGTGTCAACCATCACCGGCTCACCGATGGCCATTAAAAGTCGCTCGGCAGCGTTGGCGTATGCACTGCGATCCTGTTTACAGATGGCGAGGAATTCCTGCAATGAGAACTCTTCGTCCTTGGCAGCTTCATAACGCTGACGATAGTGATCGAATATATTCATAGCGATGCCCGTCCTTTCGTTTTTAGCACAGGTAAAGGAGCGTAATAAAAGTTTGTAGCAGCTCCCGGAAGATATTCTTTATTGAGTACAGCAACCCTTATGCCAACCTGACGTTTTTTTATCGGGATACACAATACTTATGGTTACTCTGCTCGTACAAAAAAGTCTCGTCATACATTTAACTGTAGAAGGCATTCAGAAAACCTGCAGCCACTTTTCTCCTTATTCAGCGATATATCAATAACAAAGTCTCATAAGCACTGAGGCAATCAACCTAAGCCGCGAGAGCGATGCAGCCACTCAGAATATTTCGCTAAGCCGGTTACAGAGCATCATTAAACGTTAACCGATAGCAAAAATTTGGTTAGACTCTGCGTGTGATTGTTATATTAATGGACTGAATAAATTGTGAACCAATTCAAACTTAAAGCGCTTGCTCTGGCTGTTCCTTGTTATTTTGCGGCGTTCGGCACTCATGCAGAACCCTTATCTCTTGGCGCTTCGGTGATTTATGCGCAGTCACCTTATCGGGGCGGACAAGACCGCTATCTGCCTATTCCGGTGATTAATTATGAAGGTGAAAACTTCTGGTTCCGCAGCTTGCAAGGCGGCTATTACCTGTGGAAAGACCCGCAGAATCAGCTGTCGCTGACGGTGCTGGGATCGCCGCAGCAGTACGATCCGAAAGACAACGATTTGGGTGACATGAAAGCGCTGGATAAGCGCCGTATGACGCTGATGGCCGGCGCCAATTATCGCCATGTTGCCGATTGGGGCATCGTGCGCACCGCTTTGCTGGGTGATGTGCTCAATAACAGTAATGGGTTGATCTGGGATCTCACCTATTTATATCGCTTCGATTTCGGCGCATTCAGCCTGACGCCGGGCATTGGTGCCATGTGGAACAGCGCCAATCAGAACCGTTATTACTACGGTGTTTCCTCTCATGAAAGCGCGCGTACCGGCATCTCTGAGTATCATCCTGACGACAGCTGGTCGCCGTATGTTGAGATGAATGCCAGCTACCAAATCAGCCAAAGCTGGAACGCCAGCTTGTCAGGTCGTTACACGCGCTTCGACAGCGAAATCAAAGACAGCCCGATGGTCGATAAGAGTGGCCAGTTCACACTCTGGACCGGCATCAGTTACAGCTTCTGATGATCAAATAAACGCCTCGTAATGAGGCGTTTTTCTTACATTGCACCAATCCAGAGCCCCAACTTAGCGCAACAGGAGGAGTGATGAAGACTATTCAATTTCACGGTGAATCTGCTTTACCCGCTATCGGCCAGGGAACCTGGTATATGGGTGAAAGCGCAGCGCTGCGCAGCCAGGAAGTAGCGGCACTGCAGGCGGGATTAGATCTCGGACTCAAGGTTATCGACACGGCAGAGATGTATGCGGAAGGCGGTGCCGAAGAAGTGGTTGGTGAAGCGTTACGTGGACGTCGCGATCAAGCCTGGCTGGTATCGAAGGTGTATCCCTGGAATGCCGGTGAAGTCGATGCTATCGAGGCCTGCGAGCGCAGCCTGCGCCGTCTGCAAACCGATTACCTCGATCTCTACCTGCTGCACTGGCGGGGCAATGTGCCTTTAGAAGAAACCATCCGCGCGATGGAATCCTTGCAGCAGCAGGGCAAAATCCGCCACTGGGGCGTCTCGAACTTTGACCATGACGATATGCTGGAGCTGTGGCATGAGCCCGGCGGCAAGGCCTGTTTAACCAATCAGGTGCTGTACCACTTAGCGTCGCGCGGGATTGAGTATGATCTGTTGCCGCAGTGTCAGCAGCGCGAGATGCCGATTATGGCCTATTGCCCGCTGGCACAGGCTGGACGACTGCGACAGGCGCTGTTTGACGATGCGCATCTTCAGCAAATTGCACAACAGAAGGGCATTAGCGTGGCGCAAGTGCTGCTGGCCTGGGTGATACGTCAGCAAGGCGTTTTGGCTATTCCTAAAACCAGCAGCGTTTCACATGTGCAGCAAAACGCGGCCGCGCTTAGCATCAATCTGACGGATGAAGAGCTGAGCATCATCGATCGGACGTTTCCTGCGCCACAATCCAAAACTGCATTGGATGTGGTTTAGCGGCGCAACGGCACCGCATCTTATTACTTATTGACGATACGAATCGTGGTGCCCAAACGCGCAGGGGATTCGCCCGCACTTTTTAACGGCTTGCTAATACGCGCAGTTTCGACGCACACCATGGTTTTGTAGCCTTCATTTGGCATATCACCCATGCTGCATGACAACTCTGGACCTGGGTTCCACGTGACAACGTCACTCTGATAATGGTGATAGACCTCGATCTGGCGTTTGCCCGCTTTATCGTGAATCACGCTGCAATCATCCGCTGCAGTGTGAATACGATCCACGCGGTTTGGATAGGTCTGCTTGCCGTCTGATGCGCCAACAGCATTATCGTTAACCTTATCGATAAAGCTGTTACCCAATCCGCTCACTTCGACCTGCGCGATATCCGCAATCTGGAAGTAGCTGTGCAGCGCTGCCGTGGCTTCATAATCGCCGTAGGCTTCCAGCTCAATTTCACAATGTTCGGCAATCCGGAAGCGAGCGAGCAGGGTGAAATCGTGTGGCCACAGCTTTTTAGTTTGTGCGTTGCTTTCCAGCGTAAACGTCAGCAATACCGCATCTTCGTTTTCGTCATGGGCGGTCAGCGTCCATGGCATATTGCGTGCAAAACCGTGCGCCGGTTCACCTGCAGGACCAAACCATGGCCAGCAAATCGGCACGCCGCCGCGGATTGCTTTACCCGTGGTAAACGGGGTCTTTTCACTGAGCCAAATCACCGGTTTTTGGCCGCTGGGTTGCCACGAAAGCAGATGCGCGCCTTGTAGAGCAATCGCCGCACGCACTTTGGGATGGCTGATCACCACAATCGGCAAATCACCCAGCTGACGTTGTGACAGATAAGGGGTGATTTGATTCACTACCGGAAGGGTATAAAGCGTATCTTGCATGGTCAGACCTTCTCTTTTATCCAGTCGAAAAAAAGGGGCGACCGAAGTCACCCCTTGTCTGTTTAGCCGGTTAGCTTACTTAGAAGCAACCAGTGCAATCAGATCCAGAACTTTGTGTGAGTAGCCAGTTTCGTTATCGTACCAGGAAACCAGTTTCACGAAGTTGTCGTTCAGAGCGATACCTGCTTTAGCATCGAATACTGAAGTCAGGGTTTCGCCGTTGAAGTCGGTAGAAACCACGTCGTCTTCGATGTAGCCCAGAACGCCTTTCATTTTGCCTTCTGACTCAGCTTTGATCACTGCACAAATTTCTTTGTAAGTCGCTGGTTTTTCCAGGCGAACAGTCAGGTCAACAACAGACACGTTTGGAGTAGGAACGCGGAACGCCATACCGGTCAGTTTGCCGTTCAGCTCTGGCAGAACAACGCCAACTGCTTTAGCTGCACCGGTAGAAGATGGGATGATGTTCTGCGCTGCGCCACGGCCGCCGCGCCAGTCTTTATGAGACGGGCCATCAACGGTTTTCTGAGTAGCGGTAGTTGCGTGAACGGTGGTCATCAGACCTTCAACGATACCGAAGTTGTCGTTGATAACTTTAGCCAGTGGAGCCAGGCAGTTGGTGGTGCAAGACGCGTTAGAAACGATGTCCTGGCCAGCATATTTGTCAAAGTTAGCGCCACGTACGAACATCGGGGTGCTGTCTTTAGATGGACCAGTCAGAACCACTTTCTTCGCGCCAGCGGTGATGTGTTTACGTGCAGTTTCGTCGGTCAGGAAGATACCGGTCGCTTCAGCAACAACGTCAACACCCACTTCGTCCCACTTCAGGTTAGCCGGGTCTTTCTCAGCGGTAACACGGATTTTCTTACCGTTAACAATCAGTGCACCGTCTTTCACTTCTACAGTGCCGTCAAAACGACCGTGAGTAGAGTCATACTTCAGCATGTATGCCATGTAATCGGCGTCGAGCAGATCGTTGATCGCGACGATTTCGATGTCAGAACGCTGCTGCGCAGCACGGAAAACGATGCGACCGATACGGCCAAAACCGTTAATACCTACTTTGATAGTCATATATTCCACCAGCTATTTGTTAGTGAATAAAAGGTTGGCTGTAAAATTACAAAAACCTTACCAGGCGTCAAGCGGAATCGTGTCAATTGTTGCGACAGGTCAATTCCAACACCAGGAATAATTCGTTGCGCAATCGCTTACGCAGCACCCTTATTGCGCGCCTATGTTACGCCGAATGCGGGCTGAAAAGGGATGACTTTTGCAAAGGGTGATCGCCATCACAAAATCGTGCTGTGGAACAGATGTCGGATGCGTTAGCACGAAAAAAGACCCGATAGATGTTGTACGTTTGTTAGAATACTAGTCGATTTTTTCAGAATGACACTCCGGAACTCAAAATGGCTAAAGACACTGCACCCGACGCAAAAATCGCGCAGCTTTCCGAAATGCAGCGCTATGTCACTCAGCATCGTGGAACGGAGCCCCCTTTCTCGGGCGCCTTGCTGCACAACAAGCAGGAAGGGATTTACCACTGCTTAGTTTGTAATTCGCCGCTGTTTCTCTCCGAAACCAAATACGATTCAGGCTGTGGCTGGCCAAGTTTTTATCAGCCTTACAGTGACGACGCTATCCGCTATCTGGAAGATGATTCACACGGCATGCACCGGGTTGAGATTCGTTGTGGCAACTGCGATGCGCATTTGGGACATGTGTTCCCGGATGGCCCACAGCCGAGCGGCGAGCGCTACTGCGTGAACTCCGCCTCGCTAAACTTCACGGATGAGCAGGGCAATCAGCAAGAGGGCTAAGCATGAAACAGGAACTGGAAGCGATGCTGGAGGCGATGACGCCGGAAGTGTACGAGCGACTCTCCACGGCGGTTGAAATCGGCAAATGGCCAGATGGCGTTGCGCTGACGCCAGAGCAGAAAGAGAATTGCCTGCAGCTGGTGATGTTATGGCAGGCTCGCCACAATGACGATCCGCAACATATGACCATCAGCAAAGGTGGGGATATGGTGATGAAATCGAAGAAACAGCTGAAAGAAGAGTTCGGCATTGAGCCCGATGTCACGCGCATCAATCTGCACTAAAAATCAAAAGGGCTGGTTCTCACCAGCCCCTTATTTTCAGATTAATACCGCACCTTGTGCTTCCATCTGAGCGAAAGCGATTTCACTGTCATCCGGATTCAGATTCACACCGCGGCAGCCCTCTTTAACCACCTCCACGTTGTAACCTAACTCCAGCGCATCCAGCACGCTGTATTTGACGCAGTAATCGGTCGCAATACCCAACATCACTAAATCGCTAATGCCGCGCTCGCGCAGCCAGCTGTCGAGTTCTGTTTTGCGTCGATGGCCGTTATCAAAGAAGGCGCTGTAGCTATCCACCTCAACATCGCCCCCTTTATGGAACACGGCATCAATCAGAGAGCGATCGAGATCGGGATGGAAATCCGCCCCGACAGAGTTCTCAATACCGTGATCGGGCCACCAGATCTGCGCTAAACCGTTTAATTCGCCCAGCGTGTAAACCGGCTCACCGGAGATCGAGGCGAAACTGCCGTGATTGGCTGGATGCCAGTCTTGCAATGCCACCACACATTCCCCCCGATCGTGAAACTCACGCGCAAATCGATTGGCGACGGCAACCGTTTGGTCACCCTCACGCACCGCCATTGGGCCGCCGGGGCAAAAATCGTTCTGAATATCGATGATTATCAATGCCCGCTTCATTGGTTTCGCTCCGTATCAATCTTCAGTCAGTTCGCCGCGTAAATTCTGCTGCATTTTGGCACGAATTTCCGCGCTGGTAAGGTTCTGACTCAATAAAAAATGCAGTTTGGTTAATGTGGCTTCCACGGTGAGATCAAAACCGCTGATCACGCCCGCATGCTCAAGCGCATTGCCGGTGGCATAGCCGCCCATATTCACTTTGCCGGACATACACTGCGTCAGATTCACCACCACGATGCCGCGATCGCTGGCCTGTTGCAGTTCCGAAAGGAACTCAGCATTTTGCGGCGCGTTGCCAACGCCGTAAGAACGCAGGATCAAGGCTTTCACCGGCTGACGCAGAAAGTTGCCCACCACGTCGGCAGAGATACCCGGATAAATCGTCACCACGCCAATCGGCTGTGGCGTAATCGGATGCACAATCAGCTCGCCGTGACCTTGCGGGGCGGGCGGGGTGTTTAATCGACGGATATGGATGCCCGCTTCCAGCAAGGGCGCCAGGTTGGGTGACGCGAAGGCATTAAAGCCGTCAGCATGCGCCTTGGTGGTACGGTTGCCGCGGAACAGCGTGTTGTTGAAGAACAGGGCAACTTCACTGATCGGATAATTGGCCGCCACGTACAGCGAGTTCAGCAGGTTTTGCTGCCCATCAGAGCGCAATTCTGCCAGGGGAATTTGCGAGCCGGTGACAATCACCGGCTTAGCGAGATTCTCCAGCATAAAGGAGAGCGCCGAAGCGGTGAAGGCCATGGTGTCGGTACCATGCAAAATCACAAAGCCATCGTAGCGATCGTAGTTTTGCTTAATATCGTTCGCAATCGATTGCCAATCCTGCGGCGTCATGTCCGAGGAATCCATCAGCGGCTGATATTCATGGATGGTGAAATCCGGCATTTCAGGCCGATGGAATTCGGGCATGTTTGCCAGCTGCTGCTGCAGATGACCAGATACCGGAATGTAGCCCTGCGCAGAGCGCTGCATCCCGATGGTGCCGCCGGTGTAGGCTACGTAGATATTTTTCTTTTGCATGAAGGAACTCAGACTTGCCGTAAAACGCGCAGTATAAGGGGATTGCCAACGAAAAGCAGCCCGACCAGCGGCCGGGCTGTAAAGATTAGCGTACGTTGCCGCAGTTGAGGCAGAAAGCGTAGCGATTTTGCGGATCGTTGAGGTTATTCAGTAAGCCAGGTTGCTGTTTCATTGCGCTCATTACGTCCAGCATCGGCGCAGGCAGCCAGACTTTCAGCGCTGCCGGCAATACCGCCTGAACCGACGCGTTCATCTGATTCAACAGCAGATCGATCATGCCCGGATCATCCTGATACCAGCTCAACTCCGGCTTAGCGACTTTCGCCAGCTCAGCGGCTTTCGCCACGGCATCGTCAAAGTCACCCAACGCATCGACCAAACCATTGGCTTTGGCATCGCTACCGGTCCAGACGTGGCCCTGCGCAATCGCATTGATCTCATCAGGCGTTTTGTGACGCGAGGTCGCCACCAGGCCCACGAAATTACGATAGCCATTCTCAATGGTTAGCTGCATCAGCTGCTGCACTTCGGTTGGCAGCGCTTTGGTGGTGGCGACATCCGCCAGCGGCGATGTGGCGACGCCGTCAGTATGCACACCCACCGAACTCAGGCTGTTTTCAACGGTGTTAATCACGCCAAAGATACCGATGGAACCGGTTAGCGTGCTTGGTGCCGCCACGATGTAATCAGCAGGCGTTGAAATCCAGTAACCGCCGGAAGCCGCCATGCCGCCCATCGAGACCACCACCGGTTTACCCGCATCGTGGGCTGCCGCCAGCTCTTCACGAATGGCTTCCGATGCTGTGACGCTGCCGCCTGGGCTGTTGACACGCAACACAATGGCTTTGATTTTAGGATCCAGACGCGCATCGCGGATTTGCGACGCCGTGGTATCACCGCCGACGTTTCCAGCGCTCTCTTCACCGTCCATAATCGCACCGCTGGCAAGGATCACGGCGATATTGCCATCCTGACTCTGCGGCGGCTGTTTAACGGTGTAATCGTAGATACTCACGCTGCGGTAATCGTTATTTGCCTTGTCCCAGCCAAAGGTTTTCACCAGTTCCTGATCGGCGGCTGCACGTGTATTCAGCACATCCACTAACTTATTGTTCAGCGCATATTTCGCGGTATCACCTTGTACCGCCTGCAGGCCGCTAATAATGCCGGCTGCACCCGGGAACAGCTGTTCTGGTGTGATCTGACGATTGGCTGCCACAGTATTCAGGTAATTCTGCCACAGCTGGCCGATCCAGCGCCCATCAGCGTCGCGCGCTTCCGGTGACATATCGTCACGCAGGAACGGCTCAACCGCCGACTTATACGTGCCTACGCGGAAGACATGCGAGTTAACTTTCAGCTTTTCCAGCAAAGTCTTGTAGTAGAGACCATTGGTGGCGAAACCGTGTAGATCGACCGTGCCCTGAGGTGAGAGATACACCTTGTTGGCGTAGCTGGCGATGTAGTATTGCGCCTGGCTGTAGCTGTCGCCGACCGCATAAATAGGTTTGCCAGCGTCACGGAATTCGCGCAGTGCTTTACCCACATATTGCAGCGAAGGTTGATCGCCACCGGCAAAGTCACGCAGCTCCAGCACGATGCCAGTGATATTTTTATCGGTTTTTGCCTGGCGGATCGCATCGACGACGTCGAACAGGGAATTCTCCTGCAGGCGATCGCTATTGGCGCCTAACAGTTGACGGCTGATACGACTCAGACGATTGCTGACGGAAGGTTTATCGACCAGCACTCCGCTCAGATCGATTTTCAATGCGCCTTGCTGTACAGGTTCACTGCTGTTGGAACTGGATACCTGCAGCCAAATCCCGACGCCCGCCAGGATCAAAACAATAAGAAATAAATTAAGAATAAATTCCCGAATAAAATTCAGTACCCGCCAGGTCCAACGGAACAGACCGGAAATAATTCGCCACAAAGTGCGCATAAACTCTCCATATTCACGTAGCAGGGCAGCCAGCACGCGGTCTGCCCCGATGTCGGGTTCATCCTAAAGAGCGGCGTGCGAAAAGTCAGCAGGAAATCGCGCCAGACTGTTACAAAAGATCGTGCTGTGCCAGGATTAGCCCACGCTTTTTTATTCACGGGAGAAGAATAATGGATGCATTGGATTTATTAGTTAATCGCCGCTCGGCGTCACGTCTGGCAGAACCGGCTCCGGCGGGTGAAGCGTTGCAAAATATTCTGCACGCCGCGATGCGCGCCCCCGATCACGGCACATTGCAGCCCTGGCGTTTCATTATTGTCGAAAATGAGGGACGCGAGCGCTTTGCTAACTTGCTGGAACAGGCCGCGCGTGACAGCAACCTTGAGCAGAAGGCGATCGACAAAGCGGCCTCCGCGCCTTTTCGCGCGCCGATGATCATCACCGTGGTGGCGCATTGTGAAGAGAACGCCAAAGTGCCGCAATGGGAGCAGCTGGCGTCTGCCAGCTGTGCAGTGATGGCAATGCAGATGGCCGCGGTGGCGCAAGGATTTAACGGCATCTGGCGTAGCGGCCCGTGGACCGATCATCCGTCAGTGCGCGAAGCCTTTGGCTGCCGCGAGCAGGATGCGATTGTCGGTTTCCTCTATCTTGGCACGCCGCAGTTGAAAGCCAACACCACCGTGGTTGCGCCGGATACCGCGCAGTTTGTCAGTTATTTCTGACAGACAATGCTGGACTTTTGCGGCAGTTTAGGCGCCGTTGCAAAGATTGCACAGAGCCTGTGCGAAAGATCGAGGTTAGGTCGTGCAACACTTACTACCCACTGACAGCCAGGCTAACATAGCGCCTTCTGTTCATCGCATAAGGAAGTCGCCATGAGTGAACCTCTTCGTTTAACGCAATACAGCCACGGTGCGGGTTGCGGGTGCAAAATTTCGCCGCAGGTTTTGGAAACCATTCTGCGCAGTGAGCTCAGCCCGTTTCACGATCCACAACTGCTGGTGGGCAATGAAACGCGTGATGACGCCGCGGTATACGATCTCGGCAACGGTAGCGCGGTGGTGAGCACCACCGACTTCTTTATGCCGATCGTCGACGATCCTTTTACCTTTGGTCGTATCGCCGCCACTAACGCCATCAGCGATATCTACGCGATGGGCGGGAAACCGATCATGGCGATCGCTATTTTAGGTTGGCCGGTGAATGTACTGAGTCCGGAAGTGGCGCAGCAGGTGGTGGAAGGTGGGCGTGCCGCTTGTCAGGCGGCGGGAATCGCTCTGGCAGGCGGCCATTCGATTGATGCACCCGAGCCGATCTTCGGCCTGGCCGTGACCGGTATCGTCGATGTGGCGCGCGTGAAAAAGAACAGCGCGGCGCAGGCTGGTTGTCATCTCTTCCTCACCAAACCATTAGGCATTGGCATTCTTACCACCGCTGAAAAAAAAGGCCTGCTGCGGCCTGAACACCAGTCGCTGGCCGCCGATGTAATGTGCCAGCTGAATAAAGCCGGAGCGGAATTCGCCAAACTGGCGGGCGTCAGCGCCATGACCGATGTCACCGGTTTTGGCTTGCTCGGCCATTTAAGTGAAATCTGTCAGGGTTCAGGATTGCGTGCCGAAGTGATTGCGGCGCAGGTACCGCGTCTGGCGGGCGTCGATGACTATATCGCTGCAGGAGCGGTGCCTGGTGGCACCAGCCGCAACTTCGCCAGCTATGGCGAGCAGATTTCACCGCTTGATGACGCCACCCGCGCGCTGCTGTGCGATCCACAAACCTCCGGCGGTCTGCTGGTGGCGGTTCAACCCAGCGCCATTGATGCGTTCCAGCGCTGCGCCTCTGCAGCAGGCGTGCAAGCAACGTCGATTGGCGAACTTTTTGCCGCCGAAGCCGATCGTCCACTGATTACCGTAGTTACCTGACGTTAAGGAACGACGCCATCCATGCGTTTGTTTATTGCCGAAAAACCCAGCTTAGCGCGTGCGATTGCCGACGTGTTGCCGAAACCGCATCGACGCGGAGACGGCTATATTGCCTGCGGGAATGACCAGGTTGTGACCTGGTGTGTTGGGCACCTGCTGGAGCAGGCGCAGCCCGACAGTTATGACAGCCGTTATGCGCGCTGGAATCTGGCTGATTTACCGATTATTCCGGAAAAATGGCGCTTGCAGCCGCGTCCTTCCGTGGCGAAGCAGTTAAAAGTGATTGAAGGCCTGCTGCAACAAGCCAGTATGGTGGTGCATGCGGGTGACCCCGATCGTGAAGGTCAACTGCTGGTGGATGAAGTGCTGGATTACCTGCAGCTCGCGCCAGAGAAACGCAAAACGGTGCAGCGCTGCCTGATTAACGATCTCAATCCCTCGGCGGTTGAACGCGCGGTTGGGCGCTTGCGTGAGAACCGCGAATTCATTCCGCTGTGTGTGTCTGCATTAGCGCGTGCGCGCGCCGACTGGCTCTACGGCATCAATATGACGCGCGCTTTTACCTTGCTGGGCCGTAACGCCGGTTACGATGGCGTGCTGTCGGTTGGCCGCGTGCAGACGCCGGTGCTTGGTCTGGTGGTGCGCCGCGATGAAGAGATCGAGAACTTTATCCCGAAGGACTATTTCGAAGTTAAAGCGCACATTGTCACGCCCAAAGATGAACGCTTTGTCGCCAGTTGGGTGCCGAGCGACGCCTGTGAGCCGTGGCAGGATGAAGAGGGCCGTTTGCTGCATCGTCCCCTGGCAGATCACGTGCTTGAGCGCATCAACGGTAAGCCGGCGCTGGTCACCGGATATAACGACAAACGCGAGTCGGATACTGCACCGCTGCCATTTTCGCTTTCTGGCTTGCAGATCGAAGCCGGCAAGCGCTTTGGCCTCAGCGCGCAAAATGTACTGGATTGCTGTCAGCGGCTGTATGAAACCCACAAGCTGATCACCTATCCGCGTTCCGATAGTCGCTATCTGCCCGATGAGCACTTTGCCGGACGCCATGCGGTGTTGAACGCCATTCAGGCGCATCAGCCCAATCTGACACCGCCAGCGGATTTCAATCCCGATCAGAAGAACCGCTGCTGGGACGATAAAAAGGTCGATGCGCACCATGCCATCATTCCCACCGCGCGAGCCAGTAAGGTTAGTCTGACCGAAAATGAAGCCAATATTTACGGCCTGATCGCCCGCCAGTATCTGATGCAGTTTTGTCCGGATGCGGTGTTCCGCAAATGCGTTATTGATCTTGATATCGGCGGCGGAAAATTTATCGCCAAAGCGCGTTTTCTGGCCGAAGCCGGCTGGCGTGCGCTGCTCGGCAGCAAAGAGCGTGACGAGGAGAACGATGGCACGCCGCTGCCGGTCGTTGCTAAAGGCGATGAGCTGCTGTGCGAGCGCGGCGAAGTGCTGCCGAAGCAGACGCAACCGCCGCGTCCGTTTACCGATGCGACACTGTTGTCTGCGATGACCGGCATCGCCCGCTTTGTGCAGGATAAAGAATTAAAGAAAGTGCTGCGTGCAACCGATGGTTTAGGAACGGAAGCAACGCGTGCGGGCATTATCGAATTGCTGTTCCGCCGCACTTTCCTGGTGAAAAAAGGCCGCTATATTCATTCGACGGATGCGGGTAGGGCATTGATCCATGCGCTGCCAGAAATGGCCGCCCGGCCAGATATGACGGCGCAATGGGAATCGACGCTTACCCGTATCAGTGAGAAGTCTTGTCGCTATGATGAGTTTATGCAGCCGCTGGTCAGCACCTTGATTGGGCTGATTGGTGAAGCACGCCAGCGACCGTCGCTACAGGCCTTTCGCGGATTGACTGCGCCTGGGGCCAAAAAGAAAGCCAAACCGAAAACGGCTCGTCGCAAAGCCAAGGAGACAGAGTGATGCGTTATGCAATGATGTTGCTGGGCGGATTGTTGTTATGCAGCACCTCGGCGCTGGCCAACCGCCAGCCGGAAAACAATCGTATGGGCAATACCGATGTGGTGGTGGATCTGCCGCCAGAAGTGTGGACACAAGGGCAAAACAATCGTCAAAGCAACTGCATGCAGTGCTGTACCTATGAGAACCGCAGTTATTCTGAAGGTGCAGTGGTGAAAGCAGAAGGCGTGTTGTTGCAGTGCGCAAGGGACGAAAAGGTATTAGGAACCAATCCGCTTATCTGGAAGATCATCAAATAAAAGCGCGTGGCGTTTGACGCCACGCTGCTTCATCACAGTTTAAACGTCGACCAAACCGGGGCGTGATCCGACGGTTTTTCCATGCTGCGGATATCGTAATCGATGCCACTCTCAATACAGCGCGAGGCGAGCGGCTGGCTTGCCAGCAGCAGATCGATGCGCAGACCACGATTGTCGTCAAAGCCTTTCGAGCGGTAATCAAACCATGAGAAACGATCATTGGTTTCCGGGAATTTATCGCGCCAGGTATCAACCAAACCCCACTTAAGCAAGCGATCCATCCACTCGCGCTCTTCAGGCAGGAACGAGCATTTTCCGGTACGCAGCCAGCGCTTACGATTATCTTCACCAATGCCGATGTCAAAATCAGTGCTGCTGATATTCATGTCACCCATGATCAACACCGGTTTATCGACGGCTAGCTGTTGCTCAAGATAGCTTTGCAGATCGCGATAAAACTTCTCTTTCGCCGGGAACTTGGTGGGATGGTCGCGGCTTTCACCCTGCGGGAAATAACCGTTGATCACCGTGATATCGCCAATCGGACTCGGGATTTTTGCCATGATCAAACGACGCTGTGCATCTTCCTCATCGCCAGGAAAACCGCGGGAGACGTTGACAGGCTCAGCTTTGGTCAGCAGCGCGACGCCGTAGTGACCTTTCTGTCCGTGATAAAACACGTGATAACCCAGTTTGCTGACGTCCTCGAGCGGGAACATATCGTCATGCACTTTGGTTTCCTGCAAGCCGATGACATCGGGTTGATGCTGTTCAACCAGCGCGGCTAATTGATGAGGACGCGCACGCAAGCCGTTGATGTTGAAAGAGACAAATTTCATTTCGCTGCCATTTTTATCCGCAAAAGTATGGCGCGATGGTAACGAGTTTTTGGGGAAAAGTCATGGTGTGAAACGGGAGAAAACAGCGATTAAAGCAGAAGGGGAGAACGAAGGATAACTAAGGAGAACATGTGATGGTGGTGGGAGAAGGATTCGAACCTTCGAAGTCTGTGACGGCAGATTTACAGTCTGCTCCCTTTGGCCGCTCGGGAATCCCACCGGGGATATTACATATTGTGGCTTCAGGCAGAGACGATTCAGATGGTGGTGGGAGAAGGATTCGAACCTTCGAAGTCTGTGACGGCAGATTTACAGTCTGCTCCCTTTGGCCGCTCGGGAATCCCACCACTGGCCTGAATCATTGCGTCTTAAAGCGGGGCGCATCATAACAAATGCGCTCAGCCTGTAAAGCGCCGTCACTGAAAATAAAAACTGTTTGCCCACTTTTTATGCGTGGCGCTGAAGAGTTGTGCAGTTCAGCGCCGAAGTGGTTAAAGAATGATCGTGCGGTTGCCGTAAACGAACACGCGCTGGCCTAACACTTTATACAGCGCGCGGCTCAACACATTCTTCTCAACGTCTCGTCCTGCACGCATCATCTCTTCTGCGGTGTAGCTGTGATCGACGTTGATCACGTCCTGCATGATGATTGGGCCTTCATCGAGGTTATCGTTCACGTAGTGCGCGGTGGCACCGATGATTTTCACGCCGCGCTCATAAGCCTGATGATAGGGACGCGCGCCAATGAACGCCGGCAAGAAGGAGTGGTGAATATTGATGATCTGGTTTGGATAACGTTGCACGAAGGCGGGCGTTAACACACGCATATATTTAGCCAGCACCACGTAATCGGGCTGATAACGGTCAATTTCATCCGCCATGCGGTTGTCGTGCTCTTCACGCGTGTGGCCTTCGTGGCTCACCATCACAAACGGAATATCGAAACGTTCAACCAGTGAGCGCAGCGTTTCGTGGTTACCGATGACTGCAGCAATCTCCATATCCAGACCGCCAAACGCGCTTTTCATCAGCAGATCGCCCAGGCAATGCGCCTCTTTGGTCACCAGAATCACCACACGGCGACGACCGGCACTTTGCAGTTCACGCACTGAACCGACGGGCAGCGCGCTATCGAGATCGGCCAGCAAGGTGTTGTCGTTGAAAATACCTTCCAGCTCGGTGCGCATGAAAAAGCGTCCGGTACGATGATCGACAAACTCATTGTTCTGCACAATATTGAGTTCGTGCTTGTAGCAAATGTTGGTGATCTTGGCGATTAGACCTTTCGCATCAGGGCAAATGGTTCGTAAAACTTTTCGTTGGATGGTTTGCGCTTGCATCTCGATCAGAGTCCTGTCAAAGCGATGAATGGTAAAGCCGTTGTGTATCTGTCCAGATTACCCACAACATTTTTTGTATTTTTTATCGGCGCCACAAGGACAGCGATCGTTACGTCCCAACTCAGGCGTTGTTCCGTCAACATAGTACCAGCGTTGATCCTCACGAAGAAAGCGCGAACATTCATAGATGGCTGAAGTGCGGCCTTTTTCGAGGTAACGCGCAAAAAACGTCACGAAGGCTTCATTCTCATGGCTTCCATGATTACAACGAGTTACATTCAAGCCCAGCCATTCAGTACCGGCAAAACTTTCGGATAATAACGTCTCAAGGTCGGCCACGCGTTTACTGGAGTGCCAGGTTTTCGCCAGCCACGCGGCATCTTTCACGACGTAGGCGGTGTAGCGTGAGCGCATTAATTGCTCCGCGCTGGACGGGTTCGCTTGGCCATTCAGAAAGGGTTGGCAACATACGCTATACTCCTTTCCGCTGCAGCAAGGGCACTTTTCAGACACGTCATCTCCTGGAAGTGATTAAAGTAAATTTAAGCGTGCGCTATGGTAGCCGACTGTCAGGCGTGATGCTACGTACCATGCCAATCATGAGGTGAGATGAGAAAGGTCAGGATCGGGCTGGCACTGGGTTCAGGTGCTGCCAAAGGTTGGTCGCACATCGGCGTGATCAATGCGCTGGAACGCGCGGGGATTGAAATCGATGTGGTGGCCGGATGTTCTGTTGGCGCGTTGGTCGGCTCGGCTTACGTGAATGGACGTCTGGGCGTGATGGAGAAGTGGGTGAGTGCATTCCGTTATTGGGATGTCATCCGATTAATGGACCTGTCGTGGCAGCGCGGTGGTTTATTGCGCGGCGACCGGGTGTTTAGCCACATTCGCCAGCTGATTCCCAACGACCTGATCGATGAGTGCGATAAGCCATTTGGCGTCGTCGCGACCAATCTCAGTACCGGACGTGAAGTGTGGTTGACCGAAGGCGATTTGCATCAAGCTGTGCGTGCGTCCTGTAGTATGCCAGGCTTATTGCCACCCATCGCTTACAATGGTTATTGGTTGGTGGATGGTGCGGTGGTGAATCCCGTGCCAATCTCATTAACCCGCGCATTAGGTGCTGACATCGTTATCGCCGTGGATTTACAGCATGACGCACATCTGATGCAGCAAGATTTATTGTCAGTCACGCCGCAAAGCGGTGAAGAAGCGGCGGCAGTAGAAGCGCTGAGCTGGGGAAAGAAACTGCGTCAACGCCTGATTGGCCTGACGCATCGCCGTGCTAATCAAACGCCGGGTGCGATGGAGATTATGTCGACATCCATCCAGGTTCTGGAAAATCGCCTGAAACGTAACCGCATGGCGGGCGATCCGCCGGATGTGCTGATTCAGCCGTTTTGTCCACAAATTTCCACACTGGACTTCCATCGTGCAGAAGAAGCCATTGCGGCTGGCAAGGCCGCCGTTGAGAAAAAAATGGATGAACTATTACCGCTGGTCCGTGGCAGATAGTCAGGTTGTTCATTCACAGGTGTTGCTACTTCAGCTAATTCTGAAAGGCGCAACGGCATTTTATGAACCACTATTGAATTATCTGGTACGCAGGGGGAGAGAATGGAAAAACCGCTAATCGGCAAAAAGATACTCATTGTCGAAGATGAGGTCGTTTTCCGTTCACTGATAGACAATTTATTAACCAGCTTAGGGGCAACGACGCTTGAGGCAGGTGATGGTGTTGATGGCTTAACCTTGTTGTCGGCGCAGTCAGTGGATCTGGTTATTTGCGATCTTGAAATGCCGCGTATGGGCGGAATTCCTTTCGTTGAGCGTCTTCGCACGCGCGGCAACAATGTGCCCATTCTGATTATCTCCGCCACACAAAATATGGCGGATATCGCGCATGTGTTGCGTTTGGGCGTGCAGGACGTATTGCTAAAACCGCTCAAAAATCTTGAACGCTTCCGTGAGGCGGTGTTTGAGTGTCTCTATCCATCAATGTTCACCTCCAAAGTCGAGGAGGATGAACAACTCTTTCAGGATTGGGATGCGCTGGTCAGCGATCCGCTGGCGGCATCTAAATTACTTAAACAACTCCAGCCGCCGGTGCAGCAAACCATTGCCAACTGCCGTATCAATTATCGTCAGCTCACCATGGCGGAACAGCCGGGCTTAGTACTGGATATCGCGGCGCTGTCAGATAACGATTTGGCATTCTATTGCCTTGATGTGACGCGCGCTGGCGATAATGGCGTGTTAGCCGCGCTGTTACTGCGCGCACTGTTTAATGGTTTGCTGCAGGAACAGCTCTCCGGCCAGAAGCAGCGATTGCCTGAGTTAAATGGCCTGCTGCGACAGGTCAACATGCTGTTGAGGCAGGCGAATCTCAGCGGTCAATTTCCATTGCTGGTGGGCTATTACCATCGCCAGTTAAAAAATCTGATCCTGGTTTCAGCAGGGCTCAATGCCACGTTGCATATCAACACTCATCAAATTCAACTCAGTAATGGTGTGCCGCTTGGTACTATGGGCAGCACCCATCTCAATCAAATCAGTCAACGTGCCGACGCCTGGCAGTGCCATATTTGGGGCGCCGGAGGCAGGCTACGTTTGATGCTATCAGCCGAAGAATAACCCGTTGGAATTAATTTTTCCGCGGGTTGAAGACAGGACCAGGGGCAAGCTTTACACTTGGGTAATAGTCTTAATTTCCGCGGATTAGCTCCATCCAGGATAAATCCGTCTGATAGTAACTGGTATACTCATTTCGTTTTTAAACCGACATATCAAGTATTAACTTGAACGGCCTATTAAGAGAGGTATTTAGATGTCTGCCTATAAGACTAAAGTAAAAAAAGCGGTAATCCCAGTTGCAGGCCTCGGCACGCGTATGCTGCCTGCCACCAAAGCTATTCCAAAAGAGATGTTACCGCTGGTCGATAAGCCGTTGATCCAGTATGTCGTGAATGAGTGCATTGCAGCAGGCATTAACGAGATTGTGCTGGTTACACACTCTTCTAAAAACGCCATCGAAAACCACTTTGATACCAGTTTTGAGCTGGAATCTATGTTGGAAAAACGTGTTAAGCGTCAGCTGCTGGATGAAATCCAGTCAATCTGCCCTCCACACGTCACCATCATGCAGGTTCGTCAGGGTATCGCGAAAGGCCTGGGCCACGCAGTAATGTGTGCACATCCGCTGATTGGTGATGAGCCATTCGCCGTAATCCTGCCAGACGTGATCATCGACGAATACGAATCAGACCCAACCAAAGATAATCTGGCAGAGATGCTGGCTCGCTACGAAGAGAGCGGTCGCAGCCAGATCATGGTTGAGCCGGTTGCTGATGTAACCGCTTACGGTGTGGTTGACTGTCAGGGTGCCGATCTTTCTGCAGGTCAGAGCGCGCCAATGGTTGGCGTGGTTGAGAAGCCTAAAGCTTCTGAAGCCCCATCAAACCTGGCGGTTGTTGGTCGTTACGTGCTGTCTGCTGAAATCTGGCCACTGCTGGCGAAAACGCCTCCAGGTGCAGGTGGCGAAGTTCAGCTGACTGACTCCATTGCGATGCTGATGGAAAAAGAGACCGTTGAAGCTTATCACCTGAACGGTGTCAGCCATGACTGCGGTAACAAACTGGGTTACATGCAAGCGTTTGTTGAGTACGGCGTTCGCCATCCAGTCCTGGGTAAAGATTTCACCCAGTGGCTCGAAGGCGCGGTAGGCAACAAAAAGTAACTCAATAAACACAGGATAATTCAATGAAAGTCACTGTATTTGGTATCGGCTATGTCGGTCTGGTTCAGGCTGCGGTGTTGGCCGAAGTCGGACATGACGTTCTCTGCATTGATGTCGACGAAAAGAAAGTCGAGAACTTAAAGAAAGGCAATATTCCGATCTTTGAACCGGGCCTGACGCCCCTTGTTATGTCTAATTACGAGTCGGGTCGCCTGAAGTTCAGTACAAATGCGGAAGAAGGCGTTAATCATGGCGTGATGCAGTTTATCGCCGTGGGTACGCCACCGGATGAAGACGGTTCTGCCGATCTGAAGTATGTGACTGCTGTTGCGCGCACCATTGCGCAGCACATGAACGATCACAAAGTTGTTATCGACAAATCTACTGTACCCGTTGGTACCGCAGATCGCGTGCGTGCGGTAATGACAGAAACCCTGCAAAAGCGTGATGTAAACATCGCCTTTGACGTGGTTTCAAACCCGGAATTCCTTAAGGAAGGTGCAGCAGTTAATGACTGCATGCGTCCTGAGCGTATCGTTGTCGGTACCGATAATGATGAAGTGGTTGAGCTGTTACGCGAGCTGTATGAGCCGTTCAACCGTAATCATGATCGTATGATTTTGATGGATATCCGTAGTGCAGAGCTGACCAAATATGCGGCTAACTGCATGCTGGCAACCAAAATCAGCTTCATGAACGAGATCTCTAACCTGGCAGAACGTCTGGGAGCCGACGTTGAGAAAGTTCGCCAGGGTATTGGTTCAGATTCACGTATCGGTTACCACTTCATCTATCCAGGCTGCGGTTACGGCGGTTCTTGTTTCCCGAAAGACGTGCAGGCGCTGATTCGTACTGCTGAGTCAATTGGTTACACGCCGCGTCTGCTGCAGGCGGTTGAAGACGTTAACGATTCGCAGAAGAACAAGCTGCCGACCTTCATCAAGCGTCATTTTGGCGACGACCTACGCGGCAAAACCTTTGCTCTGTGGGGACTGGCGTTCAAACCGAACACTGACGACATGCGTGAAGCCTCCAGCCGCGTGCTGATGGAAACACTGTGGGAAGCCGGTGCAACGGTTCAGGCGTTCGACCCAGAAGCGATGGACGAAGCACAACGCGTTTACGGTCATCGTAACGATTTGAAGTTGATGGGCACTAAGGAAGCAGCGCTGCAGGGTGCGGATGGCTTAGTTATCTGTACTGAATGGCAAAACTTCCGTGCGCCAGACTTTGACGTCATCAAAAGTGCGTTAAAAGAACCCGTGATTTTTGATGGTCGTAACCTGTATGATCCTGAACGTATCAGCAAGCGCGGTTTCACGTACTATGCAATCGGCCGCGGAGCATCAATTAAAATCGTAGAATAATGAGGGATGTATGAAGTTTCTGGTCACCGGCGCGGCAGGTTTTATTGGATTTCACGTCAGTCAGCGCTTGCTGGCCGCTGGTCACCAGGTTGTCGGCATCGATAACCTGAATGACTATTATGATGTCAGCCTTAAACAGGCTCGTTTAGACCAGAACACCCAACATCCTGATTTTATTTTCGTAAAAATGGACCTGGCGGATCGCCAGGCCATTTCTTCTTTATTCGCTGAGCATGCGTTTGAACGCGTTATTCATTTAGGCGCCCAAGCCGGTGTGCGTTATTCAATCGAAAATCCCCATGCTTATGCCGAAGCAAATTTAATCGGCCACCTCAATATTCTTGAAGGTTGCCGTCATCATAAAATCGGCCACCTTTTGTATGCCTCATCCAGTTCAGTTTATGGCCTGAATCGCAAAATGCCTTTTTCAACGGACGATTCCGTTGACCATCCGGTTTCACTTTATGCGGCCACAAAAAAAGCCAACGAATTGATGTCGCATACCTATTCACACCTTTATCAGTTGCCCACTACGGGATTACGTTTTTTCACCGTGTATGGCCCGTGGGGCCGTCCGGATATGGCGCTGTTCAAATTTACACGCGCGATGTTAGCGGGTGAGCAAATTGACGTGTATAACAACGGACAAATGACGCGTGACTTCACTTATATCGATGATATTGCTGAAGCAATCGTGCGTTTGCAGGATGTGATTCCTCAACCGGATGACAAGTGGACGGTGGAAGCGGGTTCTCCCGCCAGCAGCTCCGCGCCTTACCGCGTTTACAACATCGGCAATAGCCAGCCGACCAGCTTAATGACTTATATTGAGTCGCTGGAAAAAGCATTGGGCATAGAAGCGAAGAAAAATATGTTGCCTATGCAACCCGGCGACGTGCTGGGCACCAGCGCTGACACGCAACCTTTGTATGAGGCGATCAATTTCCGCCCTCAAACGAGCGTAGAGCAGGGTGTGCAGCATTTTGTTGATTGGTATCGCCGCTTCTATCATTAATAATTAAGCATAAAAAAAGGAAGCCAATGGCTTCCTTTTTCTTACCTGGTCAAAGTGAATTAGCGATGAACTAATTACAATGCTGAGCGCTGGAATGATTACAGTAGGAAATCGTCCAGTTGTTTACCTTGTTCTTCAATTGCTTTTTTAATCACAGCAGGAGTGCGGCCCTGGCCAGTCCAGGTACGGTTTTCACCGTTTTCATCAACGTAAGAATATTTAGCGGGACGCGCAGCGCGCTTGGTTTTACCCGGAACTTTCGTTTCAGATAATGCCTGCAACAGATCGTTTGGATCGATACCATCGGCAATCAGCATCTCACGATATTGTTCAAGCTTGCGTGTGCGCTCTGCATTTTCCGCTTGTGCATGAGTATCATCTTCACGACGCTCATTGACCACAACTTCGAGTTTTTCCAGCATCTCTTCCAATGTTTCCAGAGAGCATTCCCGAGCTTGTGCGCGCAATGTACGGATATTATTAAGAATTTTAAGTGCTTCGCTCATTGTCCTAATCTCAAAATATAATAAATGGGAGTTGTTCTGCCGACTCATAATAGTGGTGCAAAAAAATAACTGCAATAGCCAGATTTAAAAGCAAAACGTAAAAATAAAAAAGAAGTGCAAATTTATATCGCTCTTCAGAATATATTTACTTATTTGGTAATCTTTTCTAACTGGCTTAGTAGGCCGATTGCTAAGCCCCACGCTAATCCTGACGCTTCGGCTTTAATTTAAATGAATAAAATATCGGCGTAATCGCTACTTTGTCAAAACGTGCTCTCTTTTTGCGGGCGCTGTGATATCCATCTTAATGGTGATGTTAATTTGAGCAGATGATAAAAATAATGCATCGCTACAGCTATACAGGTTTATGGTAAACTGCGCCGCAACAGATATAGGCTGCGATGAGATTTTCTAATGGCTCAACTTTATTTTTATTACTCTGCGATGAATGCGGGTAAATCAACGGCTTTGCTACAGTCTTCTTATAATTATCATGAGCGCGGTATGCGATCGCTGGTTTATACCGCCGAGATCGACAACCGCTTTGGCGCAGGCAAAGTCAGTTCACGTATCGGTCTTTCGTCTCCTGCATTTTTATATAACGATGAGACTAAGCTCGATGAGGAAATAGCGGCAGAACATGCGAAGCAACCCGTGCATTGCGTGTTAGTCGATGAAAGCCAGTTCCTTACGCGCGAACAGGTCAAAGCGTTATCTGATGTTGTCGACAATCTGGATATTCCGGTGCTTTGCTACGGCCTGCGCACAGATTTCCGTGGAGAGCTGTTTGTTGGCAGCCAATATTTACTGGCATGGGCGGATAAGCTGGTTGAGCTTAAAACCATCTGCCACTGTGGTAGAAAAGCCAGCATGGTGCTTCGTCTTGATGCAAAGGGTAAACCCTTCAGCGAAGGCGAGCAGGTGGTGATTGGTGGCAATGAGCGTTATATATCGGTCTGCCGTAAACATTATAAGCAGGCGATTGATGAGGGTTCACTTCAGGCGATATATGGCTCACAATCGCCGCAGGTTTAACTCATCAGCAAGCCATAAAAAAACCCGCCGTAGCGGGTTTTTTGTTTAAAGCGGTTTACGCTTTTTTGGTTTTCTTGTCGATTTTCACTTCGGCTTTTACTTCTTCCGCTTTCTCACCGAGTGCCTCGGAGAATTCACGGCCGTAGAAGGTATCCAGCATGATTTGTTTTAACTCAGCAATCAGCGGATAGCGTGGGTTCGCACCGGTACATTGGTCATCGAATGCATCCTCAGCCAGTTTGTCCACTTTCGCGAGGAAATCAGCTTCCTGCACGCCAGCTTCACGGATTGAGGTTGGGATGCCCAACTGCGTTTTCATCTCCTCAAGCCAGGCGAGCAGTTTTTCAATTTTCTGCGCGGTGCGGTCGCCAGCGGCGGAGAGTCCCAGATGGTCAGCAATCTCAGCATAACGACGACGTGCTTGTGGGCGGTCGTACTGGCTGAAAGCCGTCTGCTTAGTCGGGTTGTCATTGGCGTTGTAGCGAATGACGTTTGAAATCAGCAGGGCGTTTGCCAAACCGTGTGGAATGTGGAACTCAGAGCCCAGTTTATGCGCCATTGAGTGACACACACCCAGGAAGGCGTTTGCGAACGCAATCCCCGCGATAGTCGCCGCATTGTGAACACGTTCACGTGCTACCGGATTTTTTGCGCCATCGCGATAGCTGGCTGGCAGGTTCTCTTTCAGCAATTTCAGTGCTTGCAAAGCCTGACCATCAGAATACTCATTCGCTAATACGGAAACGTAGGCTTCAAGTGAGTGCGTCACCGCATCCAGACCACCAAAGGCGCAGAGTGAACGCGGCATATCCATCACCAGGTTGGCATCAACAATGGCCATATCTGGTGTCAGCGCATAATCCGCTAATGGATATTTCTGACCGGTTGCATCGTCAGTCACCACTGCAAACGGTGTAACTTCAGAACCGGTACCGGAAGTGGTTGTGATGGCAACCATACGCGCTTTAACGCCCATTTTCGGGAACTTATAGATGCGTTTACGGATGTCCATAAAGCGCAGTGCCAGTTCTTCGAAATGCGTTTCTGGATGTTCGTACATCACCCACATGATTTTGGCTGCATCCATCGGTGAACCGCCGCCGAGTGCAATAATCACATCAGGTTTGAAGCTGTTCATCTGCTCTGCACCTTTACGCACGATGCTCAGCGTTGGGTCAGCTTCAACTTCAAAGAAGACTTCGGTTTCGATACCGTGAGATTTCAGTACGCGAGTCACCTGATCGGCATAGCCGTTATTGAACAGGAAACGGTCGGTAACGATAAAGGCGCGTTTGGCACCATCAGTTGCCACTTCTTCCAGAGCAATCGGCAGTGAGCCGCGACGGAAGTAAATAGACTTCGGAAGTTTATGCCACAACATATTCTCAGCTCGCTTGGCCACGGTTTTCTTGTTGATGAGATGTTTTGGTCCCACGTTTTCAGAAATGGAGTTACCGCCCCATGAACCACAGCCCAACGTCAGTGAAGGAGCCAGTTTGAAGTTGTACAGGTCACCGATGCCGCCTTGTGACGCCGGCGTATTAATTAGAATACGCGCCGTCTTCATCTTGTCGCCGAAGTAGTGCACACGCTCGATTTGATTATCCTGATCGGTATACAGACATGAGGTGTGGCCGATACCGCCCATCGTTACCAGTTTTTCAGCTTTATCGACCGCGTCGTGGTAATCCTTCGCCCGGTACATCGCTAAGGTTGGAGAGAGTTTTTCATGCGCGAAAGGCTCAGATTCATCAACCAGTTTCACTTCGCCAATCAGAATCTTGGTGGTTGCAGGCACGCTAATTCCGGCTAATTCAGCAATCTTCGTCGCCGGCTGGCCAACAATTGCCGCATTCAATGCGCCATTTTTCAGGATGATATCCTGAATCGCTTTCAGCTCTTTACCTTGCAGCAGATAGCCGCCGTGGCTGGCAAAACGTTCACGTACCGCGTCATAAGCCGAATCAACCACAATCACGGATTGCTCAGATGCACAAATTACACCGTTATCGAAGGTCTTCGACATCAGGATGGATGCGACAGCGCGTTTGATATCCGCTGTTTCATCAATTACTACTGGCGTGTTACCTGCACCGACACCAATCGCGGGTTTACCGGAACTGTAAGCGGCTTTCACCATGCCCGGACCGCCGGTTGCAAGGATCAGGTTGATATCGGGGTGATGCATTAACTGATTAGAAAGCTCGACAGATGGGGTGTCGATCCAGCCGATGATATCTTTTGGTGCACCCGCCGCAATCGCTGCCTGCAGTACAATGTCAGCGGCTTTGTTAGTCGCATCTTTCGCACGTGGATGCGGAGAGAAGATAATGCCGTTACGGGTTTTCAGGCTGATCAGCGCTTTGAAAATAGCCGTAGAAGTTGGGTTGGTGGTAGGAACGATGCCGCAGATCAGGCCAATCGGTTCAGCAATAGTAATCGTGCCGAAGGTGTCATCTGTGGCGAGAATACCGCAGGTTTTTTCATCTTTGTAGGCGTTGTAAATGTATTCAGAAGCAAAGTGGTTCTTGATGACTTTATCTTCCACGATACCCATGCCTGATTCGGCAACGGCCAGCTTGGCCAGTGGAATTCGTGCATCTGCAGCGGCGAGGGCGGCAGCGCGAAAGATTGCATCAACTTGTTCCTGACTAAAATTAGCGTACTCGCGCTGTGCCTTTTTTACACGTTCAACCAGTGCATTAAGTTCGGCAACATTAGTAACGGCCATAGTGCTCTCCTGAAGGAAGTTAAACTCTTTTAGTAAACAAGCCTGAATCCAGAAGTATAGTCACGCTATGCTTATATTTTGGTCAGGTTGGCGACTGATTTGCCTTTGCTTACTAAAAGGGTTTCCTGGTCAAGATACTTAAGCGTCAGGAAGTTGTTTCGACGGGGTAAGATTACCCCTGATGGGGTAGGTAAATTTTGATGCAGATCAATCCTGATCCAAGCTGACACCTTTCAGCACTAACTTTCGCAAGTAAAGTTAGCGTGATGTGCCACATATTCTGCACGCATCGGCTGCATCGTAATAACCAAAGGTTAACAGCAGCTGAAAAAACTGGCTTGAAGCCAGACAGATAGCATAAATTTCTGCCGTCACCTCTGGTTTTCCGCCCGGCTTATGCACTACATTAAGCGCGCTTTTCTACTCAGACTTTACCGGAGCCCACTTTGAATCCCGTGCTACTCGATCTTTCCGGCTACATTAAGTTTTTTGTCGGTTTGTTTGCCCTGGTAAATCCGGTAGGTATCATCCCGGTCTTTATCAGCATGACCAGCTATCAGGCTGCTGTTGAGCGTAATAAAACCAATCTCACCGCCAACCTGGCCGTGGCCATCATTCTCTGGACGTCACTGTTTCTTGGCGATGGCATCCTGCATCTGTTTGGCATTTCGATAGATTCGTTCCGCATTGCTGGCGGCATTTTGGTGGTCACCATCGCGATGTCGATGATCAGCGGAAAACTGGGTGAGGATAAGCAGAACAAGCAGGAGAAGTCAGAGAGCGCCATTCGTGAAAGCATCGGCGTGGTGCCGCTGGCGTTACCGTTGATGGCCGGTCCCGGCGCCATCAGTTCAACTATTGTCTGGAGTACGCGCTATCACAGCTGGCAGAACTTAATTGGTTTTAGTATCGCGATTGCCATTTTCGCCTTTTGCTGTTGGCTATTGTTCCGCGCGGCACCGTTGATGGTGCGGGTGCTTGGTCAAACCGGGATTAACGTGATTACCCGTATCATGGGCTTATTGTTAATGGCACTGGGCATCGAGTTTATTGTCACGGGAATGAAATCTATTTTCCCCGGCTTACTGAATTAAACCGGGTTATTTTTTGCCTTTAGAGAACTCACGATCCAAAATGGTGCATATCTTCGTTTTATTGCACCATTTTGGTTAATTTATTCATTGATCTTAACTGCAAACGCCCAGCATCACTTTTACTACTATCCTCTTCCCATCCGAGCAAAACCTCACATTAAAATGTGACAATTGTCACAGTTAATTGTTCTGTGCACGTTCTGTAAATTAGCATGAGAGAAAAGTCGATAAGTTAATCGATAACTCATTATGCGGTTAATGGCTATTTTAATAGTCGAATTCGTAAAAATTATATTTAAAGAACAATAACGAATAAATTACATGCGATTATCCTATAAATAACATTAAAATCATTAACTTAATCGATAATTCAATAAAAGAATTAACACTTTTCCTACTCACCCGAACGTGATAAAAGAGAATCTGCTAACATTTTTGCAGTTTAGCTTTGGCGTGCGGGCATCGGTTCTGATAATTTTCGGCACATCACAAATTTTTTATCTGATAGCGACAAATGTGTACGCTTCTTGCTTACAGGCTATCAGGCTTATGATTAAGGTTGATATTTGTTGATGAAATGCATGGTAGCGAAAACGGCCGTACGTTCAGTGCTTGCCTTATGCCTTACAGGCACACTGGCAGCAAGCCAGGCAGCACAAATTCCCGCGGGCACGCAATTATCAGAATTACAGCGTATCGTGATTAATAATGGCAGTGAGGTGGCAACGCTTGATCCGCAGAAAGCAGAAGGCGTGCCGGAATCTAATGTCATGCGTAATTTGCTGGAAGGTCTGGTTGAAACCGATAATAACGGTCAACTCGTCCCTGGCGTGGCTCAGCAGTGGCAAAGCGAAGAGGGGCGCATCTGGACTTTCACGCTGCGTGACGATGCGCGCTGGAGTAACGGCCAGCCGGTTACCGCGCAGGATTTCGTCTACAGCTGGCAGCGCCTCGCCGATCCTAAAACCGCATCGCCTTACGCCAGCTACTTACAGGCTGCGCATGTGGCGAACGTTGATGCCATTCTGTCTGGCAAAGCCGCACCCGCTGAACTTGGCGTTAAAGCCCTCGACGATCGCCATCTGCAAGTCACCCTTTCTGAACCTGTTCCCTATTTTGTAGCCATGCTGGCTCATAGCGCGATGAAACCGGTCTATCGTCCGGCGATAGAGCAGTGGGGCGAACAGTGGACGCAGCCGCAACATTATGTTGGCAACGGCGCATTTACGCTTTCGGAATGGGTGGTAAATGAAAAAATCGTGGTTAAACGCAATCCACTCTATTGGGATAATGCTCACACGGTGATGGAAGAGGGCGTATTTTTACCGCTCTCCTCAGAGAACAGCGATATCAACCGCTATCGCAGCGGAGGCACTGATATGACCAACAGTGTGGTGCCGCCGGAAATGTTCAAAAAGTTACAGCAGGATCTCGGCGATGAGGTCAAAATTAGTCCGCTGCTGTGCACCTTCTATTACGAAATCAACAACAAAAAAGCGCCATTCGATGACGCGCGCGTACGCGCCGCGCTGAAGTTAACTCTCGATCGCGACATCATTGCGCAGAAGATCATGGGTCAGGGGCAGATTCCTGCCTACGGATTGACGCCGCCGTTTACCCACGGTATCACGCTTTCCCCACCGGCCTGGGCGCAACAAACGCAGTCCGAGCGTAATGCCAGCGCCAAACAGTTATTAGCCGATGCTGGCTTTAATCAGCAAAACCCGCTGCGTTTTACGCTGCTGTACAACACCTCCGAGCAAAACAAGCGGCAGGCGATTGCTGCGGCCTCGATGTGGCAGAAAAATTTGGGTGCGGTGGTGACATTACAGAATCAGGAGTGGAAAACGCTGCTGGAGACGCGTCATCAGGCGCAGTACGACGTGGTACGCGCCACATGGTGCGCGGATTACAACGAACCCTCTACCTTCCTGAATATGCTGTTGAGCGGTTCATCCATTAACACGGCGTTTTACCACAGCCCGGCGTTTGACCAGTTAATGCAGCAAACATTAACCAGCGCAGACGAAGCAAAGCGCGCCTCGCTTTATCAGCAAGCGGAAGCGCAACTCGATAAAGACTCGCCAATCGTGCCGGTCTATTACCGTGTTAGCGTGCGGTTGGTAAAACCCTGGGTGGGCGGTTTTACCGGCAAGGATCCTCAGGACATGCTGACGTTGAAATACTATTACATAAAGAAACATTGAGTAATGGGCCGATCCGGCGCTACAGTCGGGCGGCACTTTACCGTGGTAAACCCTGAAGGGTGATTAGGGTCTTCGTTCAGACACGCGAAGATCACCTGGAAACGGGGTACGCCGGGCGTTAAATCGACCCGGTAAAGATAATAAAACTGGAGCGTAATAATGAACAACATCACAAAAAAAAGCCTGATTGCAGCGGGCGTATTAGCCGCAATCGGCGCGCTGGCAGGGAATGCCGCGCTGGCAGCAAAAGTGCCAGCAGGCGTTGAATTGGCAGCAAAACAGGAACTGGTTCGCGGTAACGGCGATGAAGTACAGTCGCTGGATCCACATAAGATTGAAGGTGTTCCGGAAGACAACATTGCGCGTGACCTGTATGAAGGTTTGATCACCAGCGACAGCGATGGCAAACCGGTCCCTGGCGTGGCGGAAAGCTGGGAAAACAAAGATTTCAAAGTCTGGACTTTCCACCTGCGCAAGAACGCCAAATGGTCCAACGGTGAACCGGTCACCGCACAAGATTTCGTTTACAGCTGGCAGCGTCTGGTCGATCCGAAAACTGCATCGCCATACGCCAGCTATCCGCAATATGGCCACATCGTCAATGTTGACGACATCATCGCCGGTAAAAAGCCGACATCCGAGCTGGGTGTAAAAGCCATCGACGATCACACGCTGGAAGTGACGCTGAGCGAGCCCGTGCCGTACTTCTATAAGCTGCTGATTAACTCCGTGATGTCTCCGGTGTATAAGCCGGCTATCGACAAGTTTGGCGATCAGTGGACCCAACCGCAAAACTGGGTTGGTAACGGCGCCTTTAAACTTGAATCTCACGTGATCAATGAACGCGTAACGCTGGTGCGTAACCCGCAGTATTGGGATAACGAGCACACCGTGCTGAACAAAGTCACCTTCCTGCCAATTAACTCTGAAGTCAGCGACGTTAACCGTTACTTCTCTGAGAACGGCAGCGATATCACTTACAACAACATGCCTATCGAGCTGTTCAAAAAGCTGCAGCGTGATAACGGCAAAGAGTTGATGGTGAAGCCATACCTGTGCACCTATTACTACGAAATCAATAACCAGAAAGCGCCATTCACCGATCCACGCGTACGTACCGCGCTGAAACTCGGTCTGGATCGCGACATCATGGTGAACAAGGTTCTGGCGCAAGGTCAGCAACCGGCTTACAGCTTCACCCCGCCAGCCACCGATGGCATGGAACTGCTGCCGCCGGATTGGTTCAAGTGGGATCAGAACAAGCGCAACGAAGAAGCGAAAAAGCTGTTGGCTGAAGCCGGTTACACTGCAGATAAACCGCTGACCTTTAACCTGCTGTACAACACCTCCGATCTGCACAAGAAACTGGCGATCGCGGCCTCTTCTATCTGGAAGAAAAACATCGGCGTCAACATCAAGCTGGAAAACCAGGAGTGGAAAACCTTCCTCGACACGCGTCATCAGGGCAACTTTGATGTCTCTCGTGCGGCATGGTGTGCGGATTACAACGAACCGACTTCATTCCTGAACATCATGCTGTCTGACAGCAGCAGTAACACCTCGCACTACAAGAGCGCTGACTTCGATAAAGTTATCCACGATGCGGTTAAAGCCACAGACGATAAAGCGCGCGTAGCGGATTATCAGAAAGCTGAGCAGATCCTGGATAAAGACAGCACCATCGTGCCGGTTTACTACTACGTCAATGCGCGTTTGGTGAAACCTTACGTGGGCGGTTACACCGGCAACGATCCGCTGGATAAAACCGTCGATAAAAACCTGTATATCATTAAACATTAATAGCACTCAGGCTATCGATAGTGGCGGTGCTGCGGCACCGCCTTTTTACTTTGTGAAGCAACAGCCTGGTAGGTACGGCAATGTTAAAATTCATCCTGCGTCGGCTCCTTGAAGCCATCCCGACGCTGTTTATCCTCATTACCATCTCTTTCTTTATGATGCGACTGGCACCCGGCAGTCCATTTACCGGCGAACGTGTTCTCTCGCCGGAAGTGATGGCGAATATCGAAGCGAAGTACCATCTCAACGATCCGATTGGCAAACAGTACCTGAGTTATCTGGTGCAGTTGGCACATGGCGACTTTGGCCCTTCGTTTAAATATAAAGACTACTCGGTCAATTATCTGGTCGGCCACGCCTTCCCGGTGTCAGCGAAACTCGGTCTGGCTGCCTTCTTCCTCGCCGTGGTACTGGGCGTTACGGCTGGCGTGATCGCCGCCCTGAAGCAGAACAGTTTGTGGGATTATGCCGTGATGGGGGTCGCGATGACCGGCGTGGTGATCCCCAGCTTTGTCGTAGCACCGTTACTGGTGCTGGTGTTTGCGATTACCTTACGCTGGCTGCCAGGCGGCGGCTGGAACGGCGGCCAATGGAATTACATGTTGCTGCCGATGGTGGCGCTGTCGCTGGCCTACATCGCCAGCATCGCGCGTATCACCCGTGGTTCGATGATTGAAGTGATGCACTCAAACTTCATCCGTACCGCGCGCGCCAAAGGTCTGCCACTGCGCCGTATCGTGCTGCGTCACGCGCTGAAGCCCGCCATGTTGCCGGTGCTTTCCTATATGGGACCGGCGTTTGTCGGCATCATCACCGGTTCCATGGTGATTGAATCCATCTATGGTTTGCCGGGCATCGGCCAGCTGTTCGTTAACGGGGCATTGAACCGTGACTACTCGCTGGTGATGAGTCTGACCATTCTGGTTGGCGTGCTGACCATTCTGTTTAACGCGATCGTTGATGTGCTGTACGCCGTGATCGATCCGAAAATCCGTTACTGATTGTGGAGCTCGCCCATGATGTTAAGTAAGAAAAACAGCGAAGCTCTGGATACCTTCAGTGAAAAACTGGAAGTCGAAGGGCGCAGCCTCTGGCAGGATGCGCGTCGCCGCTTTATTCACAACCGCGCGGCCTTTATCAGCCTGCTGGTGCTGCTGGTGATCACACTGTTCGTGGTGTTTGCCCCGATGCTGTCGCAGTTCAAATATGACGATACCGACTGGGGAATGATGTCTGCCGCGCCGGATACCGTTTCCGGTCACTGGTTTGGCACCGATTCATCGGGTCGCGATCTGCTGGTGCGTGTTGCGATTGGTGGCCGTATCTCGCTGATGGTGGGCATTGCCTCCGCGCTCATCGCGGTGCTGGTCGGTACGCTGTATGGCTCACTGGCGGGTTATCTGGGCGGTAAAATCGACTCGGTGATGATGCGTATTCTGGAGATCCTCAACTCCTTCCCGTTCATGTTCTTCGTCATCCTGCTGGTGACCTTTTTTGGTCGCAACATTCTGCTGATCTTTGTGGCGATTGGCATGGTGTCGTGGCTGGATATGGCGCGTATCGTACGCGGGCAGACGTTGGGCCTGAAGCGTAAAGAGTTCATCGAAGCGGCGCAGGTCGGCGGTGTGAGCACCTTCAAAATCGTGCTGCGTCACATTGTGCCGAACGTGTTGGGCGTGGTGGTGGTGTATGCCTCGCTGCTGGTGCCAAGCATGATCCTGTTCGAATCTTTCCTCAGCTTCCTTGGCCTCGGCACACAGGAACCGCTGAGCAGTTGGGGCGCATTGCTGAGCGATGGCGCCAACTCGATGGAAGTGTCGCCGTGGTTGCTGATGTTCCCGGCAGGTTTCCTCGTGGTCACGCTGTTCTGTTTTAACTTTATCGGCGATGGCTTGCGTGATGCCCTCGACCCGAAAGATCGTTAAGGAGTTTCCCGATGACCATTCATGAATTTCAGCCAGCCATGGCTGCACGTGCGGGAAACAATAACCTGCTGCTTGATGTAAAAGACCTGCGCGTCACCTTCAGCACCCACGATGGCGATGTCACCGCTGTGAACGACCTCAACTTTTCACTGCATGCGGGTGAAACGCTGGGCATTGTTGGCGAATCCGGCTCGGGGAAATCGCAAACCGCGTTTGCCTTGATGGGGCTGCTGGCAAAAAATGGGCGTATTGGCGGTTCAGCAAAATTTAACGGCGCAGAGATCCTCAATCTGCCGGAGAACAAGCTTAACAAACTGCGCGCAGAGCAGATTGCGATGATCTTCCAGGACCCGATGACGTCGCTTAACCCTTACATGCGCGTCGGCGAGCAGTTAATGGAAGTGCTGAAGCTGCATAAAGGCATGAACAGCGCCCAGGCATTTGAAGAGTCGGTGCGCATGCTAGATGCCGTGAAAATGCCGGAAGCGCGTAAGCGCATGAAGATGTTCCCACATGAATTCTCTGGCGGTATGCGTCAGCGTGTGATGATTGCGATGGCGCTGCTGTGTCGGCCGAAGCTGCTGATTGCCGACGAGCCGACTACCGCGCTCGACGTTACCGTGCAGGCGCAGATCATGACGCTGCTGAATGAGCTGAAGCGCGAATTCAATACCGCAATTGTGATGATTACCCACGATCTCGGCGTGGTAGCGGGTATCTGTGACAAAGTGCTGGTGATGTACGCTGGTCGTACCATGGAATATGGCCGTGCACGCGATGTGTTCTATCATCCTGCACATCCGTACTCGATTGGCTTGCTGAGTGCGGTGCCGCGTCTGGACGCTGAAGAGGGCGAATCGCTGACCACCATTCCAGGCAACCCGCCGAACCTGCTGCGCCTGCCGCAAGGCTGTCCGTTCCAGCCTCGCTGCGCCTACGCCATGGACATTTGCGCCAAGGCACCGCCGCTGGAGCCTTTCGCTGAAGGTCGCTTGCGTGCCTGCTTCAAGCCGGTGGAGGAGTTAGTATGAGCACCGTAGTCGAAGAGAAAAAAGTCCTGCTGGAGATCGCCGATCTTAAGGTGCACTTTGAGATTAAGGATGGCAAACAATGGTTCTGGCAGCCACCGCACACCCTGAAAGCGGTCGACGGCGTCAGCCTGCGTTTGTACGAAGGTGAAACCTTGGGCGTGGTGGGTGAATCAGGCTGCGGTAAATCGACGCTGGCCCGCGCCATCATTGGCCTGGTGAAAGCCACAGAAGGGCGCGTCGCCTGGTTAGGACGCGATCTGCTCGGGCAAAGTCAGGAGCAATGGCGCCAGGCGCGCAGCGATATCCAGATGATCTTCCAGGATCCGCTGGCATCGCTTAATCCGCGTATGACTATTGGCGATATCATTGCTGAACCGCTGCGCACCTATTACCCGAAGATGCCGCGTCAGGAAGTGAAGGATAAGGTCAAAACCATGATGATGAAGGTTGGGTTGTTACCTAACCTTATCAACCGCTATCCACACGAGTTCTCGGGCGGCCAGTGTCAGCGTATTGGGATCGCGCGTGCACTGATTCTGGAGCCGAAGCTGATCATCTGCGATGAGCCGGTATCGGCGCTGGACGTGTCGATTCAGGCGCAGGTCGTCAACCTGTTGCAGCAATTGCAGCGAGAAATGGGGTTGTCACTGATCTTTATCGCGCACGATTTGGCGGTGGTAAAACACATCTCCGATCGCGTGCTGGTGATGTATCTCGGGCATGCGGTTGAGCTGGGTACTTACGATGCGGTGTATAACAATCCGCAGCATCCGTACACACGCGCGTTGATGTCAGCGGTGCCGATTCCCGATCCAGACCTGGAGAAGAACAAGCAAATCCAGCTGCTGGAAGGGGAGCTGCCATCGCCAATCAATCCGCCATCGGGTTGCGTGTTCCGCACCCGTTGCCCGATTGCCGGCCCAGAGTGCGCGAAAACGCGTCCGCTGCTGGAAGGCAGCTTCCGTCATGCGGTGTCTTGTTTAAAAGTCGATCCGCTGTAAATGAAAACGCCGGGCGATTGCCCGGCGTTTTTTTGTCTGTCGCTTACTCGCGCCACAGGATGTGGCAGAGTTTGTGATCTTTCTCGCGGCACAGCAGGACGCGTGCGAACACATCAGTGATCGGCTCGCCGTCGGCTTCACCCAATCCAATCACCACTTCTGCGAAGAAGTCTGGGTTGAGATCGAAATCAACATGTTCCTGCCAGTCTTCTGCAGGATCGAACAGTTCTGCGCCACCGCGCTCTTCAAACTGCAGATTGAACAGAATAATGTCAGCGGGATCGAGATTGTCGCCAGCCAGCTCAAGAAAAATATCGTAAGCCTGCTCCAGCGTTTCATCTTCAGTAAGGCGATTATTTAAATCCATGGTCATTCCTGCTTGCCCTGAGGCGGTAATATTTTCGCTCGTTTTACAGTAAAGGACTAAAGAAGTAAAACAGTCGTTCAACGATGCGTTGCCACCACGCACGTTTAGCCCAGCGAGCACCATCCAGTAAGCGTGAGCGGGCGATGTAATCATCCTGCACGGTAGCGAGATCGCTGCCAAAGCCGTCATCATCAACCACCAGCGTGATCTCAAAGTTGAGCCACAGGCTGCGCATATCCAGATTTACCGTGCCGACCAAACTCAGCTGCCCGTCTACCAGCACACTTTTGGTATGCAACAGGCCATCTTCAAACTGGTAAATCTTCACGCCGGCTTCCAGCAGTTCGGTGAAAAAGGCACGACTCGCCCAGCCTACCAGCAGCGAATCATTGTGGCGCGGCACAATAATGCTCACTTCCACACCGCGTAACGCTGCGGTACAGATGGCGTGCAGCAGGTCATCGCTCGGCACAAAGTAGGGCGTGGTCATAATCAGCTGCTCGCGTGCGGAGTAAACCGCTGTGAGCAACGCCTGATGGATCATATCTTCCGGGAAGCCGGGACCAGAAGCGATCACCTGAATGGTATGTCCGCTCTCCTGTTCGAAGGGCATCACATTGCCATCCGGCGCGGGCGGCAGAATGCGTTTGCCGGTTTCAATCTCCCAGTCGCAGGCATACACAATACCCATGGTAGTTGCCACCGGACCTTCCATGCGCGCCATCAGATCAATCCACTGGCCCACGCCCGCTTCCTGCTTAAAGAAGCGTGGATCGACCAGATTCATGCTGCCGGTATAAGCGATGTAGTTATCGATCAGCACCACTTTACGATGCTGACGCAAGTCCATGCGCCGCAGGAACACACGCAGCAGGCTAACCTGCAATGCTTCAACCACGTCGATGCCGGCATTGCGCATCATATTGACCCACGGACTGCGGAAGAAGGTGACGCTGCCCGCTGAATCCAGCATCAAACGGCAGTGTACACCGCGACGCGAAGCGGCCATCAACGATTCCGCCACTTCATCGGCCAGCCCGCCAGGATGCCAGATATAGAACACCATCTCGATGTTGTGACGCGCCAGCTGGATATCACGGATCAGTGCATGCATCACGTCGTCGGAACTGGTGAGTAACTGCAGCTGATTGCCTTTCACGCCGGCAATGCCCTGACGATGGCGGCACAAATCAAATAAGGAGCGCGCCACATCGCTGTGTTGAGTGGCGAAGATATGGCGGCACTGCTTGAGATCGTTGAGCCATTTGGCGGTGGAGGGCCACATAGTGCGCGCGCGCTCGGCCCGCCGTTTACCTAAATGCAGCTCCCCAAAGGAGAGATAGGCGATTATACCCACCAGCGGCAGAATGTAGATGATCAGCAGCCAGGCCATTGCTGAGGTGACTGCGCGGCGTTTCATCAGAATACGTAGCGTGACACCCGCAATCAGCAGCCAGTAACCAAACAGCAGCAACCAACTGATTAGGGTATAAAATGTGGTCATTAAGTGGACGTCCTGTTCGCGCTTTGTTGTGCAAAGTTTACGTGCTGATCACAGGTAGTGAAACCTTTAATCGTGAATGACGTTTCGATGAAGCTTTCGATTTGGCATTTCCCAACAGATCTTTATAATGCCTGCCGAGTTTAGCCTGTCTGAGAGGATGTGATGAGACGCAGCAAAAATGAAGTGGCGCGCTGGAGAATGTTACGTCAGGTACACCGTCGTCGTTCTCGCTGGCTGGAAGGGCAGTCGCGTCGTTATAAACGCATCCACACCATTCGTCATCAGGTGGCGCAGCAGCATCGCCGCTCCATCCTGTTTATCTCGCAAATGGTCTGATGGGCTTACGCGGCCATCATGCGCCGCGTAGCACCCGAATGACATTGACCATCTCGACTGCCGCTGCCAGCACAATTAACATCACAATGTGCTGCCGAGCGTTGCGCCAGCCTTGCTGACGCCATAGCCAAAGTGCTCTGCCGATGAGAGCGAATGCTATCACCAGCAGTAAAACTGACTGCCACATAGATTAGAAAACGCGTTTGAACGGTTTGACCGCGACTTTCTCATACACGCCTGCGGCAATGTAGGGATCATCCTTGGCCCATGATTCCGCGACTTCCAGTGAAGAGAATTCGGCGATGATCACGGAACCGCTGAAACCGGCCGGGCCTGGATCGTTGCTGTCAACCGCTGGCAGCGGACCCGCTGCAATCAGTCGACCTTCATCTTGCAACAGCTTCAAACGAGCAAGATGCGCGGGACGTACCGAGTTGCGTTTTTCCAGTGAATCAGCGGTATCTTCCGCATAAATGACGTAAAGCACGATGGGATACTCCCGTTAGACTTGCCGAAATTGCGTGACACGTTAAGTGATCGTTAATCAGAGTGCAAACGAAAGATAAATACGCTGTCATTCAGCGCAATCAGGGTTAAAAAAGGCCTTTCTGAGGGCGCTTGCACATCGCTTATTGAAACTGATTGCTATTTGCATTTAAAATCTGCGCTTCACTCAATGAACATGAATGATATGACCACGTTGACTACGCCTTTACCTACACGTACCCCCATTGCTGTAATTTTATCCGTGGTACTTCACGGTTCGTTGATCGCTGGCATTCTCTATGCATCGTTTCATCAGGTGATTGAAGTTCCAAAAGCGTCGCAGCCTATCAGCGTTTCGCTGGTGGCTCCGGAAGTGCAACCCGAACCTGCGCCTGCCCAGGTCACGCCGCCGCCTCCTGAACCTGAGCCGGAACCTGAAGTAGCGCCAGAGCCGCCAAAGGTTGAGCCGGTGCCAATTCCTAAACCGGAACCTAAGCCGAAGCCAAAACCTAAACCGAAGCCAAAGGTTGAAAAGAAGGTTGAGCCGAAACCGCGTCAGGAAGTGAAGCCGCAGGAAAATCCGGTGAAGCAGGAAGCGCCAACCACGCAGACGCGTCCAACAACTGCGCCGAAAGCCAATCCGACCGCAACGCCGAGCATCTCTGATGGCCCGAAAGCGATGAACGTCAGCAAGCCTGCCTATCCGGCACGTGCGTTCGCGCTGCGCGTTGAGGGGCGTGTGCGGGTGCAGTTTGATGTTGATAGCGACGGTCGCGTGGATAACGTTCAGATCTTGTCGGCAGAACCGCGCAACATGTTCGAGCGCGAAGTGAAGCAGGCGATGAAGAAGTGGCGTTATCAGCCGGGTCGTCCGGGCAAGAATTTGACCATGAACATCGTGTTCCGCATCAACGGCGGCGCCAATATCGAATAAGCTCAGGATTGAGAGGCAAAAAGAAAGCGGTCAGATGACCGCTTTTTTTGTGTTACAGATCACTTAAATTGCTTCTGCCGGGCGGCAGCGGGCGAGATTGCCCGGTATTGTCGACAGCGACGTAGACAAACACCGCTTCGGTTGCGCAGTAGGTCTGTCCAATCGGTTCGGACGACACTTTCTTAATCCACACTTCGACGTTAATGGTCATGGAACTGTTGCCGGTGCGGATGCAGCGTGCGTAGCAGCTCACCACATCGCCAACCGCCACCGGTTTAAGGAAGGTCATTCCGTCCACGCGCACGGTGACGACACGTCCTTCGGCAATCTCTTTCGCCTTGATTGCGCCGCCCATGTCCATCTGCGACATCAACCAGCCACCAAAGATATCACCGTTAGCATTGGTATCCGCTGGCATTGCCAGGGTACGCAACACCATCTCGCCTTGCGGCGACTTATGTTTTTCGTCCATTGCTCAGTTCTTCTGCAGGTGAAGAGAAGCCCGACGCTGTCGGGCGGAGTGGCATTATTTTTGTTCTTGTTGCGGCATCTGTCGCCAGATATACACGCCGCTTAACAGGGTAAAGAGTAGGGTCAGGCCGGTCAGACCAAACACCTTAAAGTTAACCCAAAATTCCTGCGATAACCAAAACGCAACATAAATATTCGCTAAGCCGCAGGCGAGGAAGAAGATTGCCCAGGCAATGTTGAGATTGCGCCACACGCCTGACGGCAGTTGTAACTCTTTACCCAACATAGTTTGGATCAGCGGTTGCTTCATAAACCACTGGCTGTAGAGCAGCGCGACGGCAAACAGCGAATAGATCACCGTGACTTTCCATTTGATGAATTCATCGTTATGGAACACCAGCGTCAGCGTGCCGAATACCGCAACCAGCACAAAGGTAAAAATGGTCATCTTTTCCAGCTTGCGGTAGAGCACCCAACTGACGACCAGCGCCAGACCGGTGGCAACGATCAATGCGCCGGAGGCGACAAAGATGTCGTACAGCTTGTAGAAGATGAAGAAAACCACCAGGGGAAGAAAATCGAGTAACTGCTTCATAGCGTTTCCAATTAGGCAGGAGCGTACAGTTATGGCGCCCGGGTGAGCGCCATAACGATTAACGTAACAGCATATACAGCCGATACAGATAGATAATCAGCACTGCGGAGACCAGATTACCCAGCGCGTTCAACACCACGGAGGCGATGTTAGCGGGCAGCACGGTCAGCGATGAAAAGAAGAACATCAGCACTATTTTGGCCAGCAGCCACAGCACAATAGCCGGTGCGATAACCTTAATATTCTTCCAGGCGAGACGCATGCTGGCACGCATCGCGCCAATCACGCCGAGCTTCTCATTGGCGAGAATCACCGGCGCCAGCGAAAACAGAATCGCCAGAATCACGCCTGGCACCATCAGCACCATAAAGCCCAGCTGAACCAGCAGGGTGATCAGGAAGGTCTGCAGCAGCAGCTTTGGCAGGATGGGCGCAGATGCACCAATAGCGCGCAGCGCGCTGACGCGTTGTCCACCCGATACCATTGGGATCAGGAGCAGCATGCCACCCAGCAGCAACGTGTTGCCAATCAACGCAGCAAACGTGCCCGCAGCGGAAGCGCGCAGCAAAATACGCTGCTGATCCGGAGACATATTTTGTACCAGCTCAAACAGCGACGAGGCGCTGTCATCTGACTGGCTCAACAACGAGAGCTGGTCTTCACCTGGCGTTAACGCGTGGCCGACGATCACAGTAATGAACGAGGTCAGCAGCGCCAGCAGTAAAATAGTAAGCAGCTGATGGCGCAAAAAATTTCCTGTGTCACGGTATAACGAGCTTGCCGTGATAGACATGTAAACTCCTTGAAAGAACCGGATTAATTAACCCGGCGATTGTACATGTTCTACCGGTGTGCTGGCACCCGCATTGCGATAACTTTCTGTCATCTCAGGTAAAGAAGGGTTAAAAAGCGCAGGAAGACCGTAGCGAGCACGGGCGCGATCGCAGGCTTCGTTCAGTTCACCGTTCTCGCCGGACATCGAAAACTCCCGACAGGGCGAAGGGCGCTGCTGATAAATGCCGCAGGAGACGCAGCCGCCGACCTCGCCCTGCAGCGCAATACAGCGCGGTTGGCGTTGGTTGGTGCCGCGCATATTGCGCATAAACGGGGTTAAAGGTTCGGTTAATTCAACCGGAACGGCACCGGCGCCATCATCGGCTTCGGCCCAGTAAAAAGAGACACGGAAGTGCGCGCAGCATGCGCCACAGGTCACGCAAGGGTTTTGTGAATCGCTCATCTGATCGCCCGCCACCTCTAAGGCATCGAACCAAAATCACACAGGGGAGAAGTAAAATAATCACGGCGAAAAATTTTCGCAAGCGGACTTTTATTACGCGCTGTAAAGCCAAAATTGATCTGAATCAATCCATTGTTTTTTAAGTGATTAATTTATATTGATGCAGATGATCTTTTACCAAAAAAGGGGTAAATGTTGTGCCGCATTCAACATCGAGACCTATCTTTATTTGGCAAAGGAGTGATTATGAAACTGGCAAAATGCGCACTGCTGATGGCGCTGGCAATTCCGCAACTGGCTCTGGCTCATGAAGCCGGTGATTTCTTTATGCGCGCAGGTAGCGCTACTGTTCGTCCGACCGAAGGCTCTGACAATGTGCTGGGTATGGGCGGCTTTAACGTTAGCAACGATACGCAGCTGGGTTTGACCTTCACCTATATGGCAACGGATAACATCGGCATTGAGCTGCTGGCTGCAACCCCGTTCCGTCATAAGGTTGGCCTGGGCGCCACCGGAAATCTGGCCACCGTGCGCCAGCTGCCGCCAACTTTAATGGCGCAGTACTATTTCTTTGATAGCAAAAGCAAAGTCCGCCCGTACGTTGGCGTGGGTATCAACTACACCACCTTCTACGATGCCAAATTCAACCAAACGGGTGAGGATGCCGGTTTAAGCGACCTGAGCGTCAAAGATTCGTGGGGAATGGCGGGCCAGGTCGGTCTGGATTATCAAATCAACCGCGACTGGATGCTGAACGCATCGCTATGGTACATGGACATTGATACCGAAGTGAAATTCAAAGCTGGCGGTGAGCAGCAAAACATCAACACGCGTATCGATCCGTGGGTGTTCTTCTTTGGTGCGGGATATCGGTTCTGATCGGCAATCAGAAATGAAGCGGGCGACCAGAAGGTCGCCCGTTGTGTTATTTGATCTGCATATTGTTAACCACAGATTTCACGCCCGCCACGCTACGCGTTACGGCAACCGCGCGATTTGCCATCTGCGGTGAGCTGACAAAACCGCTCAGCTGAACTTTACCCTTGAAGGTTTCAACGTTAATTTCGGTCGATTTCAGCGACTCGTCATTCAACAGCTGAGCCTTAACTTTGGTGGTTACCACGGTATCGTCGATGTAACCGCCAGTGCCTTCTTTGGTTGCTGTGGGTGCACACGCGCTAAGAGCCAGCGCCATTACCGCAGCCATCATAAATCCTGCAACGACTTTGAAAAATTTCATTGGTTATCTCCCTGTCTTAGATGATGTTTCGCCGCAATGGGGCGGCGCAGTTAATTGTGGTCTGGAGATGCGAAATCGGCAAATCGGCACGTGCGAAAAAGTCAGAAATAGGGGTTTTTTGCCACTTATTGATCCAATCGCAGTTTTGGCTGGGTATGAAAATCTGAGAGTAGCCGGAAAAATGAGCTGGGGAGGTTTAGTGCGATAAAAAGGCCTTATCCGCGCCAGCGAATAAGGCCCTGAAGGATTTTAGCGGGTGGCCGCTTTCAGGCTGCTAACAAAGGCTTTCAGTTCGCTGAGCAGCGTTACCGGATCGTTCTGGTTACGCTCAATGATTTTCACAATTGCCGAACCGGAAATGGCACCAGCCGCACCGGCAGCGATCGCTTCTTTCACCTGACCAGGTTCAGAGATACCGAAGCCCTGCAGCGGCGGCGCAGCATTGAACTCGCGCAGCTTTTCGATCAGATGCTGCAGCGGCAGGCTGGCACGGTTTTCCGAACCGGTTACGCCTGCGCGTGACAGCAGATAGGTATAACCGCGACCGTGCGCAGCAATCTCACGCAGCAGTTCATCGTCAGCATTTGGCGGACAGATAAAGATCGGAGCCACATTGTGGCGCAGCGCAGCCTGACGGAAGGGCGCAGACTCTTCCAGCGGCACATCCGCAACCAGCACTGAATCGACGCCCACCGCTTCACACTGCGCATAAAAGTTGTCGATACCTTTGCTGAACACCAGGTTGGCGTACATCAGCAAGCCAATCGGCAGGTCAGGATACTTTTGACGCACGGTCGCCAGCATTTCAAAACACTGCGCCACGTTGGTGCCGGAAGCAAAGGCACGCAGTGTCGCGCCCTGAATGGTTGGGCCATCGGCCAGCGGATCCGAGAACGGAATACCGAGCTCTAATGCATCCGCACCGCCTTCCACCAAAGTATCGATAATTTTCAGCGACAGTTCAGGTGACGGATCGCCGAGGGTAACGAAGGGGACAAACGCGCCTTCTTGCTGCGCCGACAGACGTTGAAACAGCTGATTATAACGTTCCATCAGATCTCTCCCTTGGCTTTCAAAATATCGTGAACGGTGAAGATGTCTTTATCGCCGCGGCCAGAAAGGTTAACCACCAGCAACTGCTCTTTTTCCGGATTCTCGCGGATCATTTTCAGTGCATGTGCCAGCGCGTGTGAGGACTCGAGCGCAGGAATAATACCTTCCGCACGGCACAGCTCTTTAAAGGCGCTGAGCGCTTCATCATCGGTGATCGAAACATATTCCGCGCGGCCGATACTGTTCAGATGCGCATGCTGAGGACCCACTGACGGGAAGTCCAGACCCGCAGAGATTGAGTAGGATTCTTCAATCTGCCCCTCTTCGGTCTGCATCATCGGCGCTTTCATGCCGAAGTAGATCCCCACGCGGCCGTGCTTGAGCGGCGCACCGTGTTCTCCGGTTTCGATACCGTGACCCGCCGGTTCCACGCCGATCAGCCCAACGCTTTCTTCTTCGATGAAATCAGCGAACATGCCGATAGCGTTTGAACCACCGCCCACGCAGGCTAACACCGCATCCGGCAGGCGACCTTCGCGCTCCAGAATCTGGGCTTTGGTCTCTTCACCAATCATGCGCTGGAATTCACGCACGATAGTTGGGAACGGGTGCGGGCCCGCGGCGGTGCCGAGCATGTAGTGCGCGGTTTCATAGCTGCCAGACCAGTCGCGCAGCGCCTCGTTACAGGCATCTTTCAGCGTGGCTGAGCCGCTATGCACCGGAATCACTTCCGCGCCCATTAAACGCATACGGAATACGTTTGGCGACTGACGTTCAACATCCTTAGCGCCCATATAGATGCGGCACTTCATGCCAAGCAGGGCACAGGCTAACGCTGACGCGACACCATGCTGACCGGCGCCGGTTTCCGCGATGATCTCGTTTTTTCCCATGCGCTTGGCCAAAAGCGCCTGACCCAGCACCTGGTTGGTTTTGTGCGCGCCACCGTGCAGCAAATCTTCACGCTTCAGATAGAGGCGGGTTTTGCTGCCTTTGGTCAGGTTGCTGCACAGCGTCAAAGCCGTTGGGCGTCCAGCGTAGTTTTTCAGCAGGTCAGTAAACTCGGCCTGAAACTCGGGATCGCGCTGCGCTTCAACAAACGCATTTTCCAGCTGGCGCAAGGCTGGCATCAGGATTTGCGGTACGTATTGGCCGCCAAACTCGCCAAAATAGGGATTCAATAACGTGGTCATTTTTTCATCTTCCTTATTCGGCCCGCGCAACGGCGGGCAAGCGAAATTAATAGGCGCGCAGCGTGCGGAATACCGCCGCGACTTTGCTGGCATCTTTAATGCCTGGCGCAGATTCTACGCCGGAGTTGAAATCGAGGCCGGCACAGCCCAGCTGCGCGGCTTCAACGCAGTTGTCAGCGCTTAGGCCACCGGCCAGCAGCACATTGCTGAGATCCTGGCCTTGCAACAGTGACCAATCGAAACGCTGGCCGGTGCCGCCCTGGCCGTTATCAAACACGTAACGATCGACGTGCGGCCAGTCGCGCGCAGGTAACTGCTCTTTAATGCTCAGCGCTTTCCAGATTTTGGTGCTTGCTGGCAGCGCCTGACGCAATTGTGCGACAAACGCTTGATCTTCATCGCCGTGCAGCTGCACCGCAGAAAGTTTTAACGCTTCTGTCAGCGTGACAATGTCACTTATCGCACTGTTGCGGAACACGCCAACATACTTCAGCGCGGCAGCCGCCTGAACAACCTGCGCCTGCTCGCTGCTGATTTTACGCGGCGAGCCTTCGGCGAAGATCAAGCCTCCGTAAATGGCACCGGCTTCCTGCGCTGCGCGTGCATCTTCGGCGCGGGTCAGGCCGCAGACTTTGTTATCACCGAGCAATACGCGACGCACGCCAGCGGTGAGATCGGCTTCTTCCATCAGCGCGGAGCCAATCAGGAAGCCGTTAGCGAAGTGGCTCAGTTCACGTACCTGCGCATAATTGTGAATGCCAGATTCGCTGATGACGGTGACGCCATGTCCGAGGCGCGGGGCTAACTGACGCGTGCGATTCAGGTCGATGGACAGGTCGCGCAGGTCGCGGTTGTTAATGCCGACGACTTTGGCTTCCAGCGCGATGGCACGTTCCATCTCTTCTTCATTACTTACTTCGGTCAGCACGCCCATTTTCAGGCTGTGCGCCACGGCGGCGAGCTGACGGTATTGCTCATCATCCAGTACCGACAACATCAGCAAAATGGCATCGGCCTGATAATGACGTGCCAGATAGATCTGGTAAGGATCGATGATGAAGTCTTTGCACAACACCGGTTGCGTGATGGCGGCGCTGACAATCGGCAGGAACGCAAAATCGCCCTGGAAGTATTTCTCATCGGTTAACACCGAGACTGCAGAAGCGTAATGACGATACACGCCAGCGATGGTGGCGGGATCGAAATCCTCGCGAATCAGCCCTTTAGAGGGCGATGCTTTTTTGCATTCCAGGATGAATACGGTGCGTGATCCGCGCAGTGCATCGTAAAAATGACGTTCCGCAGGCTGCAAATCGTTCTGGAAGGTGGCCAGCGGCTGCTGTGCTTTGCGCGCTTCAACCCAGACGGCTTTATCTTGTACGATTTTCTCTAAAACAGTGCCCTTAATACTCATCTCATCCTCTCGCTGCCAGAGCGACAACGCGCTCGTAGGCCTGTCCGCTGCGAATGGCAGCGATGGCGCGCTGTGCGTTGTCGCGCAAATCTTCATTTCCGAACACTTTCAGTAACATTGCGACGTTCACCGCCACCGCCTGCTCATGGGCGGGCTGGCCTTTACCCTGGAGTAAACGGGTCAGAATGTCACGGTTTTCTTCCGGCGTGCCGCCGGCCAACGCGTCTTTATCATGGAAGCCAAAACCGAAGTCTTCTGGCGTCAGCTGATAGCCAGTGATTTCGCCATCACGCAGCTCGGCGACCTGCGTTGGGCTGTGCAGCGCCACTTCATCCATGCCACCGCCGTGGACCACAGCCGCACGTTGATAGCCGAGCACTTTCAGCGTTTGGGCGATCGGCAACACCAGCTCCGGGCTATACACGCCGATCACCGCCAGCGGTGGACGTGCAGGGTTAATCAGCGGACCCAGCACGTTAAAGATGGTCCGGGTTTTCAACTGCTGGCGTACCGGCATCGCGTGACGAAAACCGCTGTGATATTGCGGAGCAAACAGGAAGCAGACGTTGAGATCGTCCAGCGCCTGGCGTGCCTGTTCGGCAGGCATATCCAGATTGATGCCAAATGCCGCCAGCAGATCGGAAGAACCCGATTTGCTGGAGACGCTGCGATTACCGTGCTTTGCCACTTTCAGGCCGCAGGTTGCCGCGACAAAGGCGCTGGCGGTCGAGATGTTGATGCTATTGCTGCCGTCACCGCCGGTACCGACGATATCGGCAAAGGTGTAATCCGGGCGCGGGAACGGTTTCGCATCGGCCAGCAGCGCGGAAGCGGCACCGGCGATCTCTTCCGGACGCTCGCCACGGACTTTCATGGCGATCAGCGCGGCGGCTAACTGCGTTGGCTCCAGCTGACCGGTGATAATAGCGCTAAATAGCTGGTGGCTTTCGCCCTGGCTCAGCGTTTCGGACTGATAAAGTTTTTCCAGAATAGTTTGCATCATAATCTCCCTATTACTGCGCCAGCGCCCAGGCCAACGTCTGTTCTAACAAGCGCGCACCCTGAGTGGTGAGAATGGATTCGGGGTGGAACTGGAAGCCACACACACGGTCGGCATCGTGGCGCACGGCCATCACCATGCCGTTGTAGCTGGCGTTAACGGTCAATTCGGCTGGCGTATTGCTGCCGACCAGCGAGTGATAGCGCGCCACCGGCAGCGGATTGCTCAGGCCAGCGAACATGCCTTCACCATCGTGGGTAATAGAAGAGGCTTTGCCGTGCAGGATCTCGCCGGCCTGGCCGACATGTCCGCCGTAAGCTTCAACAATCGCCTGATGACCGAGACAGATGCCGATAATTGGCAGACGACCGCGCAGCGCTTGCAGCAAATCTGGCATGCAACCAGCATCTTTCGGCGCGCCCGGACCCGGCGACAGCATCAGAATCGGATTTTCCATCTGCTGCAGGCGTTCAATCAGCACCTCAGCGGGCACGTTGTTGCGATAAATCACCACGTTGTGGCCGAAGGTACGCAGCTGATCAACGAGGTTGTAAGTAAAGGAGTCGATGTTATCGAGCAGCAGGATATCGGCCATCAGAAAATCTCCTTGCAGTGATGGGCTGTTGCGATGGCACGCAATACCGCGCGCGCTTTATTGCGGCTCTCGTCCGCTTCTGCCTGTGGCTGGGAATCCAGCACCACACCGGCACCGGCTTGCACGGTGGCTACGCCGTCTTCAACCCACGCGGAACGGATAACGATGCAGGTATCAAGGTCGCCGTTAGCGGTGAAATAGCCGACTGCGCCGCCGTAGCTGCCGCGACGTGTGCCTTCTTTCCCGGCAATCAGCTGCATGGCACGCACTTTCGGTGCGCCGCTCAGCGTGCCCATGTTCATGCAGGCGCGGTAGGCGTGCAGCACGTCGAGGTCAGCGCGCAGCGTGCCGACAACGCGTGACACCAGATGCATCACGAACGAGTAGCGGTCAACTTTAGTCAGGTCAGCTACGTAACGGCTGCCCGGCACGCAGATACGCGCCAAATCGTTACGCGCTAAATCCACCAGCATCAGGTGCTCGGCCATCTCTTTATGGTCGGTGCGCATTTCCAGTTCGATGCGGCTGTCGAGATCGCGATCCAGCGAACCATCGGCATGGCGGCCGCGTGGGCGCGTACCAGCAATCGGGTAGATCTCAATCTGGCGCGACGTCGCGTCATATTTCAGTGAGCTCTCTGGCGAGGCACCAAACAGCGCGAAATCCTGATCCTGCATAAAGAACATGTAAGGACTTGGATTGCTGTTTTTCAGCGTGTCGTAAGCCGCCAGTGGAGAAGGGCACGGCAGCGAGAAGCGACGTGAAGGAACAACCTGGAAGATTTCACCGATGCGAATCGCTTCCTGCATCTCACGGACTACGCTGCAATACTCTTCGTCGCTCTGATTAGTGCTCAGCGTCATGTGCTCGACGCGCTGTACCGGCAATGCGGGCGCAGCTTGCGTCATCTGGCCGCGCAGTTGTTCAATGCGACCTTGCAGACGCTGGAACTCGCTGGTCGATGGGCTGAACAAGCTGGCCTGCAGGCGCGCAGTGCGCTGCTGGTGGTCGATCACCAGTAAAGTTTCGGCCAGATAGAAGCAGTAATCCGGGCAACGCTGTTCGTTACGCAGTTCCGGCAGATCCTCAAAACCGGCGACTAAGTCATAAGCGAACAAGCCGCCAAGCAGCATCGCTTCACGCTCCTCTTCCGGGCTGTTCACCAGCTGTGGGATCAGGCGCAGCGCATCAAACACGGAAAGGGCCTTCAGGCGGGAATCTTCGTCCTGCATGCCTTGCGGCTGGGTGAAATGCAGCTCGCGGCCATCAGGGCGCACTTCGATACGCACCTCAGAGGGCAGCGCCTCGTCCAGCAGCGGCAAGATAGCGCGACCATTTTCTGACAGCGCTTTGATGGTGACGATATTGCCCAGCGCACTGACGCGCAGCGCGCTATCGACGATTAACAGGCTTTTCAGGTTTTGTTTGCTGTCGATATCAGCGGATTCAAGCAGCAGAGTTGCTGGACGTGCGCCGCATAACTGATGAAACACTGCGGCCGGATCTTCGCGGTAGGGCGCGGTACCGGTTATCAACTTCAATGTAGGTTTCGCAATAGCCATAATGGATTCTCTGAATTTCGCTCAAAAAAAAGCCCGCTCGGTGGCGGGCTTAGGTATCAATCTGCACTGCGGTTACGCAAGTTGTGCACGACGATGTCGCCCGATAAAGGGATCTTCGCGCCACCAACCATTTAAATGCGTACCAAAAATAGTCATGATTAAATACCCGTTACGTGTGAACTTGTGTACTAGTTAACTGGTTCGGCCGAAAAATGTCAATACCCTTTTTCAGCCAGGGGCAAAATCGTTATCATGCCTGCCGGTTTATGCAGTTGCTGGAGTTATCTTGTCGGACATCGCTCGTTTTCCCCTTTACGATTTACATAGCCATACGCTGGCTTCTGACGGCTTATTGACGCCGACCGCGCTGGTGCAGCGTGCGGTTGAGATGAAAGTCGGTGTGCTGGCTATTACCGATCACGACACAGTGGCGGGCGTGGCAGAAGCGCAGGCGGCAGTGGTGCAACAGGATCTGCCGATCCGCGTACTGGCGGGTTTAGAAGCATCAACCTTATGGGAAAATCACGAAATCCACATTGTGGGGCTGAATGTCGATTGCCAGCATCCCGCGCTGACTGAATTCCTTGCGCAGCAGTATCAGACTCGCCTTGATCGTGCGCAGCAGATTGCCGAACGCCTCGAGCGCGCTCGCGTTCCTGATGCGCTAGCCGGTGCCCAGCGTTTGGCGCAAGGCGGCCTGATCACGCGCGGCCACTTTGCGCGTTATCTGGTAGAGATTGGCAAAGCCGATAATATGGCGCAGGTATTCAAAAATTATCTGGCGCGCGGGAAAACCGGCTACGTGCCTCCGCAATGGTGTACAATTAAACAAGCCATTGATGCTATTCATCATTCTGGCGGCTATGCCGTTTTGGCGCATCCCGGTCGTTATGGTTTGTCGGCTAAATGGTTAAAGCGGCTGATTGCGCATTTTGCCGACGTGGGCGGCGATGCCATGGAAGTCGCGCAGTGCCAGCAAGCGCCCAACGAGCGCACGCAGCTGGCAACCTATGCGCGTGACCATCAGTTAGCCGGGTCGCAGGGATCAGATTTCCACCAACCTTGTCCGTGGATAGAACTGGGACGCAAGTTATGGCTACCGGGCGGCGTGGAGCCGGTTTGGGAACGCTTCCCCGAGTTGGCGCCCAGCATTGCTGTTGCAGACAGGTGATATGAGGTTTTTATGAGTCAATATTTTCACATTCATCCCGACAATCCGCAGCCGCGCCTGGTAAATCAGGCCGTTGATTATCTGAATAAAGGCAGCGTTATTGTTTATCCAACCGACTCGGGCTATGCGCTGGGTTGTCGTCTGGAAGAGAAAAATGCCATGGAGCGCATTTGTCGCATTCGCCAGTTGGATGGCAATCACAACTTTACGCTGATGTGCCGCGATCTGTCGGAGCTGTCGACTTACGCGCAGGTGGATAACTCCGCGTTTCGCCTCCTGAAAAATAACACGCCGGGCAATTACACCTTTATTTTGAAGGCGACGAAAGAAGTGCCGCGTCGTCTGATGAATGACAAACGTAAAACCATTGGTCTGCGCGTGCCGTCCAATCCGGTGGCGCTGGCGCTGCTGGAGCGTCTCAACGAGCCGATGATGTCGACCTCGCTGATGTTGCCCGGCAACGATTTTACCGAGTCCGATCCGGAAGAGATTCAGTACAGCATTGGCAAGCTGGTGGATCTGATCATCGATGGCGGCACGCTGGGACAGCAGCCGACCACGGTGATCGATCTCACCAGCGATGCGCCGGTGGTGGTGCGCGAAGGCGTCGGTGACACGCGCCCGTTCCAGTAATCATACATGGTCAGGCGTGACGTTCTGCGTCTGACCAATATTGGATTCCAGCCAATTTTTAAAATCCCCATACGGAATATACAGCGAGACATCTTTTAAGATGACTTTCTTGCTGCGCACGTTAGATATTTCATGGCTGTAACCGACAATCACGCCGCCAATAGTTTGGTCAGCATTATATACCGCGCCACCCGACATGCCTTGCACAACGCCAGCATTTGATGCCATCGCCATACAGGGCTTTTTATTCCATTTATTGGTGATTGCGGTGCGCGCTAAATTAACGCCGCTCGATTCCACCGGCATAGCGGAAATAAAGCTGTAACCGTACATTTTAATCGGTTCGCCAATGGCACCGCTGCGGAATTTAGCCAGCGTTTCTGGGCTGTTTTTATGATAAATAATCGCGACGTCGCAATAGGGATGATAAGCCTTGACGCGCTGCACGGCAGTTTTTGCCACGTGCGCCGCCGTCAGGCTGTATTCTGGCGTCAGAGGAATGGTTGTGCCGAGGATGCCTAAACCCAGCACAGTCGGGATGCCTGTCACGCTCATATCAACGTGTTGCATCGCAGTACGACTGTACTCAGTATGGCCCACGGAACAACCGCTCAGTGCCAGCGCAGCGAGCGCAGGCCAAAGCAGAGTGGTTTTCATGGCAGTGATCTTCATTAAAGCATGTCCGTAAAATCCCTGGTGAAGACTTTCGACATGCGAATTAAATTCATTCCGTAAATGAATAAACGCGTCAAATCCCGCGCGCGCCGGTTTATAATATCAGTGAAATTACACAGTGGTTCGTTAACAATTTGTTAGTTGAACGAATATAAATAGTAAATTAAAGCTATGTTATTATGACGACACACTGGATTTCAGGCTTAAATTTTACACAGTTTTTTCTGCAGAACAATTCATCAAATTTAATATGATTCAAAAAATACAAAAATACAGACTTAATCCAACCTGTAGTGCCAATAAACTATCAATTTACATTTATTATTAAAAAAGGTCTTATTTAACGCCATTAAGTAGTTTTTTATGCTGTTTTGGCGTTTTTACTTAGATTTAAAGTTTGTGGTTATCCTTTAGCATGGCGAGCAATACTGCCCAAGCAGCCTTGCAAAGCGCTAATGTATCAGCTGGCTTAAGTCGGTAACAGATTCAATCGGAAAAGGTGAGGGGCAAGTGATAATAATTCAGTCACTTGGCGTGAATGCCGCGGACGAAAATGAGATCGATCTATCAGTCAGCTGAATGTTTGTTGTCAGGGTCTTAATGTGCCCGTTTTTAACGGGCCCTCTGTTATCGGCAGCAAAGGAAAAGGTGTTAACAAAACTTGCGTTAGTGTAAAATCGCGGGCCGTCTGAGATTGCAGAAGCGATGCAGAGCGGTAACAGATTCTGATATGGGAATTGGTAATCCCTGTATCGTACCTCTTCTTACCACGACGCCTGGGAAGGCGACAACGAGGCTCCATGAGCGAAAAATTACAGAAAGTATTAGCGCGCGCCGGTCACGGTTCGCGTCGCGAAATCGAAACCATGATTTCAGCCGGACGCGTCAGCGTTGACGGCAAACTGGCGACGCTTGGCGATCGCATCGAAAGTGATAAATCCCTGAAAATTCGTATCGATGGCCATCTGGTTTCCATCGCTGAGTCGGCGACCGAAGTGTGCCGCGTACTGGCGTACTACAAACCGGAAGGTGAACTCTGCACGCGTAACGATCCGGAAGGGCGTCCAACCGTGTTTGATCGTCTGCCGCGTCTGCGTGGTTCACGCTGGATCGCCGTCGGTCGTCTGGATGTGAATACCTGCGGTTTGATGCTGTTCACCACCGATGGTGAACTGGCTAACCGTTTGATGCACCCAAGCCGTGAAGTCGAGCGTGAATATGCGGTTCGCGTGTTTGGCGAAGTGGATGACGATAAAATCCGTCAGCTGAGCAAAGGCGTGCAGCTGGAAGATGGCCCGGCATCGTTCAAAACCATTAAGTTTGCCGGTGGCGAAGGGATCAACCAATGGTACAACGTGACGCTGACCGAAGGACGTAACCGCGAAGTGCGCCGTCTGTGGGAAGCGGTTGGCGTGCAGGTTAGCCGTCTGATGCGTGTGCGTTACGGTGATATCCAGTTGCCGAAAGGCTTGCCACGCGGCGGTTGGATTGAGATGGAATTACCGGCGGTCAATTATCTGCGTACGTTAGTCAGTATGCCGGAAGAGACGGTAACTAAGGTGGCCGTCGAAAAGGATCGTCGTCGCACCAAGGCTAACCAAATCCGTCGTGCGGTAAAACGTCACGGTGTGGTGAGCAACAATCCGCGTCGTAATAACACCAAACGCGGTTCCTGATGCCAGCCTGACGCCGCGCTCTGCGGCGTCAGCGTTTTACCAATCTATTCCTTGCTGTGCCTGAATTCCCGCATCGAACGCATGTTTCACCGGACGCATTTCCGTCACGGTATCCGCCAAATCCAGTAACGTACGATGACAGCCGCGACCGGTAATGATCACGCTTTGCTGTGCAGGGCGCTGTTGCAGCACATCGACCAGCTCAGCTAAATCCAGATAATCCATGCTCACCATGTACGTGATTTCATCAAGGATCACCAGATCGACGCTGCTATCGGCCAACATGCGACGCGCCTGCTGCCACACCAACTGACAGGCGGCGGTATCGGTCTCGCGGTTCTGCGTATCCCAGGTAAAACCGGTGGACATCACCTGAAATTCGACGCCGTGCTGTTCCAGCAAGTTGCGTTCACCGTTGGGCCATTCGCCTTTAATGAACTGTACCGCCGCCACTTTTTTACCGTGTCCGCAGGCGCGCAACGCGGTGCCAAAAGCGGCGGTGGTTTTCCCTTTGCCGTTACCGGTGAACACCATCAGGATGCCACGCGTCTCGGTGGCGGCGGCGATACGGGCATCAACCTGCTCTTTCAGTCGCTGCTGACGTTGCTGATGGCGATCGCTCATGCGGTTGCTGGCCCCGCTTTACGTCCCGGCTGCGCATCAAAGCTGGTGCCGGTTTTACGTCGGCTGTCATCGCCCATTAAATAGAGGTAGAGCGGCATCAAATCCGCGGGAGTTTTGAGTAAATTAGCATCTTCTTCCGGGAAGGCGCTGGCGCGCATTTTGGTGCGCGTACCGCCAGGATTGATGCAGTTGACCCGCAAGTGACGGTTTTTATACTCGTCGGCCAGCACCTGCATCATGCCTTCAGTGGCAAACTTCGAAACCGCATACGCGCCCCAGCCTGCGCGGCCGGTGCGGCCTACGCTGGAAGTGGTAAACACCAGCGATCCGGCATCTGATTTCAGCAGCAGCGGCAGTAATGCCTGGGTTAAATAGAAGGTAGCATCGAGGTTAATCTGCATCACGTTACGCCAGATCTGCGGATCGAGTTCTTCCAGCGGTACGATCTCGCCCAGAATGCCGGCATTGTGCAGCACGCCATCCAGACGCGGTACCAGCGCAGCGACCTGCTCGGCCAACTGCTGGCAGCTTTCTGGCGTGGCTTCAGCCAAATCCAGTAATAAAGAAGCGGCTGGCTGCTTGTTTAACTGGTTGATGGCCTGCTCAGTTTTCTGCAGCGTGTCGGCATTGCGCCCCAACAGGATGACGCGCGCGCCGTAGCGCGCATAGGTCAGCGCCGCTTCACGGCCAATGCCGTCGGAAGCGCCGGTGACGAGAATGATGCGATTTTCCAGCAGATCGCTTTTCGGTTGATAATGCACAGCGATGTCCTTTGCTCTGGTCAGAAGGTTTTTGGCTTTATGCCTGAATTTGCCGCGCGGTGCAACGCTTGAGCCTCGCATTCTGTGCCGCCTGCGGGCATTTCAGGCGACGACAGCGCGTAAAGCGGGTAAACTTGCAGCTGTTGTAATTTACTGTTTAATAAGGCGGCAGAATGGATTTTTTCTCCAGTTACGGATTATTTCTGGCTAAGGCTGTCACCGTGGTGGTGGCGATCGCAGCTATTGTTCTGATTGTGCTTAATGCCGCGCTGCGTAAACGTCACAGCAGCGGTCAGCTGCGTTTGACGCATCTCGATGATGATTATCGTGAGATGAAGGAAGACCTGCAGCTTGCCAAAATGAAGCCACAGGCGCAAAAAGTGTGGCTCAAGCAGCATAAGAAAGAAGAGAAGCAAAAGGCGAAAGCTGATAAACGCAATGCCAAAGCGGGCGTGAGCGAGACGCTAAAGCCCACGCTGTATGTGCTGGAGTTCAAAGGCAGCATGGACGCGAGTGAAGTTACCTCATTGCGTGAGGAGATCTCCGCCGTGCTGGCAGTTGCGGTGCCGGGCGATGAAGTGCTGCTGCGCCTCGAAAGCCCCGGCGGCGTGGTTCACGGCTACGGTTTGGCGGCTTCGCAGCTGCAACGCCTGCGCGATGCCGGCCTGCAATTGACGGCGGTGGTGGATAAAGTCGCTGCCAGTGGCGGTTACATGATGGCTTGCGTGGCGGATCGCATCGTGGCTGCACCGTTTTCTATTATTGGTTCGATTGGCGTGGTCGCGCAGATCCCTAACTTCAACCGCCTGTTAAAGCGCAACGATATTGACGTCGAGCTGCATACCGCCGGTCAGTACAAACGGACTTTGACGCTGTTTGGTGAAAACACCGAAGAAGGGCGCGAGAAATTCCAGGAAGACCTCAATGAAACGCATCAGCTGTTTAAAGATTTTGTGCAGCAGATGCGTCCGTCGCTTGATCTGAACAAAGTGGCGACCGGCGAGCATTGGTATGGCCGTCAGGCGCTGGATTTGGGTTTGATTGACGAAATCGGCACCAGCGATGCGTTGATTATCAAGCATATGGATAGCTTCACCGTGCTGGGCGTGCACTACGCACGTAAGCGTAAAATGATGGATCGCTTTACCAACAGCGCCAGTCTGGCGGCAGAGCGGTTGATTCTGAAAATTTGGCAGCGCGGCGAGAAGCCGCTGTTGTAACCGAGCCCGGCAATTGCCGGGCTTTTTTATGCCAGATGATATTGAGAGGAGAGTTCGACCGCGAGGTGTTTAAACACGTTAAATACCGTGGTGGTTTTGGCGGTGGGCAAGCCTTCATCATCGAGAAAATAGGGTCCGCGAAACACCAAAACATCACCTTGCTGAATCACATCATTGGCTTCTAATCCGACAAAATAATCGTCGTGCTGCGTGATTATCTGATTGGCTATTTCCAGTAACGCCTGGCGTGAAATAGATTCCGTTGGCACTGACATTTTTCACCTCTTTTTTGACAGCCATTTTTCTCCTTCTATATTACTTGCGAGCCATCGCGTTCAGCAAATCAGCATTGCGTCATAAAACTGGCGCAAAATTAGGCAGAATGCTAATTAAGTTGCGTAACGGATTTTATCAGGTAGAGTGTGGGCGATTCAGCTTTCAGGGAGATCACACCCGGATGTGTGGTTCTGTCAGATGGAAAACTCGCTCCTAATCATAAAGTTGCAGAAGTCGACGCAATCTGACCTGAGATTATCCCAGCTGCCTTGAAATGCGAAATGCTGGCAGCAATATTGAACCCATTGGGTTTTGGGACCTCCAATTCTCTCCCGTTTATCAGGACGTTTCATTTAGGTAAAGGTACATATGGGTAAATCACTCGTAATCGTTGAGTCCCCGGCAAAGGCCAAAACAATCAATAAATACCTCGGTAATGACTACGTGGTGAAATCCAGTGTCGGTCATATCCGTGATTTGCCGACCAGCGGTTCAACTGCCCGTAAAAGTGCCGACGGGGAAAAAGCGAAACCTGGAAAAAAGGTTAAAAAGGATGAGAAAGCCGCACTCGTAAACCGCATGGGTGTGGATCCCTGGCATGGTTGGGAAGCGGATTATCAAATTCTGCCGGGCAAAGAAAAAGTTGTCGCTGAGCTGAAAAACCTGGCTGCCGATGCAGACCATATCTATCTCGCAACCGACCTTGACCGCGAAGGGGAAGCCATTGCCTGGCACCTGCGGGAAGTGATCGGTGGGGACGATAAGCGCTTTAGCCGCGTGGTGTTTAACGAGATCACCAAGAATGCGATTCGTCAGGCGTTTGACAAGCCGGGCGAGCTTAATATCGAACGTGTCAACGCACAGCAAGCGCGCCGCTTTATGGATCGCGTGGTGGGTTACATGGTGTCGCCACTGCTGTGGAAGAAAATTGCGCGTGGCCTGTCAGCTGGTCGCGTTCAGTCGGTTGCGGTGCGTCTGGTGGTTGAGCGCGAGCACGAAATCAAAGCCTTCGTGCCAGAAGAGTATTGGGAAATCGATGCTGATTTCGCCACGCCGAAAGGCGCCGATCTTGCCATGCAGGTGACGCATCAGAATGACAAAGCGTTCCGTCCGGTTAATCGTGAGCAAACTCACGCGGCGGTGGCGATTTTGCAGAAAGCGCGTTACCAGGTGCTGGATCGCGAAGATAAACCGACCAGCAGCAAGCCTTCTGCACCCTTTATTACCTCAACGCTGCAACAGGCGGCGAGTACGCGTCTGGGCTTCGGCGTGAAGAAGACCATGATGATGGCGCAGCGCTTATATGAAGCGGGCCACATCACTTATATGCGTACCGACTCCACCAACCTGAGCCAGGATGCCGTGGCGATGGCGCGGGGTTATGTTGAGAGCAGCTTCGGTAAAAAGTATCTGCCAGAAGCGCCGAATACCTATGCCAGCAAAGAGAACTCACAAGAAGCGCACGAAGCGATTCGTCCTTCTGATGTGAATATCGTGGCTGAGCAGCTGAAAGATATGGAAGCTGACGCGCAGAAATTGTATCAGCTGATTTGGCGTCAGTTTGTGGCCTGCCAGATGGTACCGGCTCAGTACGACTCCACCACGCTGACCGTGGGCGCGGCTGAATTCAAATTGAAAGCTAAAGGCCGCACGCTGCGCTTCGATGGCTGGACACGCGTGATGCCTGCGCTGCGTAAAAATGATGAAGATCTGACACTGCCGCCGGTAGATGTTGGCGACATGCTGGATCTTAAAGAGCTGATGCCAAGCCAGCACTTCACCAAACCGCCGGCGCGCTTCAGTGAAGCGTCACTGGTGCGTGAGCTGGAAAAACGCGGCATTGGTCGTCCATCAACCTACGCCTCGATTATCTCCACCATTCAGGATCGTGGTTACGTGCGTGTTGAGAACCGCCGTTTCTACGCTGAAAAAATGGGTGAAATTGTTACCGACCGTCTGGAGTCTAATTTCCGCGAGCTGATGAACTATGACTTCACCGCACGCATGGAAAATAGCCTCGATCAGGTGGCGAATAATGAAGCCGAATGGAAAGCGGTGCTCGACTCCTTCTTCAGTGATTTCAGCCAGCAGTTAGATGATGCTGAGAAAGATCCGGAAGAGGGCGGCATGCAGCCGAACCAGATGGTGTTGACGTCGATTGATTGTCCAACCTGTAGCCGCCCGATGGGGATTCGCACCGCCAGTACCGGCGTGTTCCTGGGTTGCTCGGGTTATGCTTTGCCGCCGAAAGAGCGCTGCAAGCAGACCATCAACCTGATCCCGGAAAATGAAGTGCTCAACGTGCTGGAAGGCGATGATGCTGAAACCAACGCGTTGCGCGCCCGTCGTCGTTGCCAGAAGTGTGGCACCGCGATGGACAGCTATCTGATCGATAACCAGCGCAAGCTGCACGTCTGCGGTAATAACCCAGAGTGCGATGGCTATGAGATCGAGCAGGGCGAGTTCCGCATCAAAGGTTATGACGGTCCGATTGTTGAGTGCGAGAAGTGCGGTTCCGAAATGCACCTGAAAATGGGGCGTTTCGGTAAGTACATGGCGTGTACCAACGACGAGTGCAAAAACACCCGTAAGATTCTGCGTAACGGTGACGTCGCGCCGCCGAAAGAAGATCCGGTGCCGCTGCCAGAACTGCAGTGTGAAAAATCGGATGCTTACTTTGTGTTGCGTGATGGTGCAGCAGGCGTGTTCCTTGCCGCGAATACCTTCCCGAAATCACGTGAAACGCGCGCGCCGCTGGTGGAAGAGCTGCAACGCTTTGCCGACCGTCTGCCAGAGAAGCTGAAATATCTGTCAGAAGCGCCGGCCGCCGATCCGGAAGGGAATAAGACGATGGTGCGTTTCAGTCGCAAGACGAAACAGCAATATGTCTCTTCCGAAAAGGATGGCAAAGCCACCGGCTGGTCAATGTTCTATATTGACGGCAAATGGCAGGAAGCGAAAAAGTAATTCCCCGCAAGGCCAGCATTCGCTGGCCTTTCTCTTATCCTTATAGCTAATCGTTCTACATTCTTCCTTTAACTGATATAGTAGTTATAGAACTCTTTTCGTTTCGCTGACTCGCTTTCCCTCCCTCACCGCTATTAAGGCGGAAACACGCCTGCCGGGAATGCACCTCTGTCGCTACCAGGAAGATATAACTATGAAATTGCAGCAGTTGCGTTACATCGTCGAAGTGGTTAATCACAATCTCAATGTCTCATCGACCGCCGAAGGCTTATATACCTCGCAGCCAGGCATCAGTAAGCAAGTCCGTATGTTAGAAGATGAGCTGGGCGTGCAGATATTTGCGCGCAGTGGTAAGCATCTGACGCAAGTAACGCCTGCAGGCGAAGAGATTATTCGGATTGCGCGTGAAGTGCTGTCCAAAGTAGACGCGATTAAATCTGTGGCCGGTGAACATACCTGGCCAGATAAAGGCTCGCTGTATGTTGCGACTACCCATACGCAAGCACGTTATGCGCTGCCTGGCGTGATTAAAGGTTTTATTGAGCGCTATCCTCGCGTCTCTCTGCATATGCATCAAGGATCGCCGACGCAAATAGCTGAGGCGGTTTCAAAGGGCAATGCGGACTTTGCCATTGCTACCGAAGCGCTGCATCTGTATGACGATTTGATCATGCTGCCGTGCTATCACTGGAATCGCGCTATTGTGGTAACGCCAGATCACCCGCTGGCGGGGAAATCAAATGTGACGATAGAAGAGCTGGCGGATTTCCCGTTGGTGACTTACACCTTCGGCTTTACCGGCCGTTCAGAGCTGGATACCGCGTTTAATCGCGCCGGATTAACGCCACGCATCGTCTTTACTGCAACGGATGCTGACGTAATCAAGACTTACGTGCGTTTAGGCTTGGGCGTGGGCGTGATTGCCAGCATGGCGGTGGATCCGGTCGCAGACCCCGATTTGGTGCGGATTGAAGCTTCAGAAATCTTTACGAATAGTACGACCAAGATTGGCTTTAGACGCAGCACCTTCCTGCGCAGCTATATGTATGATTTCATTCAACGTTTCGCACCACACCTGACGCGTGATGTGGTGGATGCGGCGGTCGCACTGCGCTCCAATGAAGACATCGAAGCCATGTTCCGCGATATCAAATTACCCTTCAAGTAAATTCCTAACTCATTCTTTTGCCAAGGTGTCCAGTGGGCACCTTCGGAATCCCTTAGCGCTTAGCGCCACGAGTACCTCAAAAAAAATCATTATTTTTATGTAAATGAAACATGGGTCACATGTTTTTCTATTGTTAGTTCTTAAATGCGAATCAGTACACAATTTTTACGATGCTACTTTGCAGCTCGCCAGGAATATTCCCATACTCTAGTTAAGAGTTGATGGAGAAGGGCTTTTTTACTGGGTTAGTAAATTAAACTCAAATTTAGATTGGATCTAATTTGCTGTTAACCCAAATTTACAATGTAACTATTTAATTAATAGTTATGTTGGCAATTAAATTTATCTCATCAATCTTTTGCGTTTTGATAAATAGCGTTAATCGTTGTGCTCAATAAAAATAACTGGATTTTCGGTCTTAACAAGTTTAGGATTCGTCCTAAATCTTAATCGTTGTCATCAATCGTTTTATTGAGAGTGATTATCAAAAACTATGAATACGAGAATAACTGTACAGCCGGGCTTCCGGACTAAAAGCACCAAAGTTGAGCGTACTGGCAACACCCGTCGCAAAGCTTGGATGACTGTCTTCGCTGCTTCAGCACTGTTCTGGGTAGTGGTGGCGTTAATGATTTGGCGTATGTGGGGTTAAGCCATGTGGGCAAATACACTCAGTCGTAAGCATCCGGTTTCTGCGCGTCAGCCGCAAACGCCTGCGTGCAAAGTTAAAGACGTTGTCTCAACTGAACCACAGGTCACCATTCCGACTTCGTGGGAACTCAGTGAGAATCAGCGCAACTTTATTGAATCCTTCATGGATATGAAGTCGAAATAACGCAGCCTGCGTTCCGTTCCATATTTAGACGTTTAGTCCCTCTTTTTGCCGGATTATCCGGTGGGCAAGTTAAAAGCCCGTCCTTTAACACTCAGCATTAAAAAAACGGTGTCATCAGTACAACGCTGAAGACGGTGGACTTTTTTTGCCCGGAATCCGGGAGGGAGTGAATTATGAACATCAATACAACGACATTATCCTGGGTAAGCGTATATACCTTTTCCCTGGCTTTTTGGGCCGCCGCCTTTTGGGCGATGATTTAAGCCCTAACTCAAATTAAACTGAATGATATAAATGCCCTGACAAACGTCGGGGCATTTTTCATTGTGTTTTAATGTGTCAATTCGTGTTGTTATCAAAACGTTAACGGCAATGTAGTCTATCTTTAAGTTAAACCTTGCAGTCACTGAGGTTTAAAAAGAGATTCACTTACATGGAGGCGCTATGTCGTTAACGTTACGCGAGCAGAGTCAGGACACGCTGGATGTTCGGGCAAAAAAATATCATTACTACAGCTTGCCCAAAGCAGCTCAGCAATTGGGCAATATCGATCGCTTGCCCAAGTCGATGAAAGTCCTGCTGGAAAACCTATTGCGCTGGCAGGATGGTGATTCTGTCACGCTTGAAGATATTGAAGCGCTGGTCGCCTGGCAAAAAGATGCTCACGCCGATCGTGAGATTGCCTATCGTCCTGCGCGTGTATTAATGCAAGATTTTACCGGCGTACCGGCGGTTGTAGATTTGGCTGCCATGCGCGAAGCGGTGAAACGTCTCGGCGGCGACGTCGCCAAAGTCAATCCCTTATCCCCGGTAGATCTGGTCATCGACCACTCTGTCACCGTGGATCATTTCGGTGATGACAAAGCCTTTGGTGAAAATGTGCACCTGGAAATGGAGCGCAACCATGAGCGCTACGTCTTCCTGCGTTGGGGGCAAAAAGCCTTCAATCGATTTCGCGTAGTGCCGCCGGGCACCGGGATTTGTCATCAGGTCAATCTGGAATACCTCGGTAAATCTGTCTGGCATGAGACGCTGAATGGGCAAGAGGTTGCCTATCCCGACACATTGGTGGGCACCGATTCGCACACCACCATGATCAATGCGCTCGGCGTACTAGGTTGGGGCGTTGGTGGCATTGAAGCTGAAGCGGCGATGCTTGGCCAGCCGGTCTCAATGCTGATTCCTGACGTAGTCGGTTTCAAACTCACTGGTAAGTTGCGTCCGGGCATTACCGCAACGGATCTGGTGTTAACCGTCACGCAAATGCTGCGCAAACACGGCGTTGTAGGTAAATTCGTAGAATTTTACGGCGACGGTTTAGCCGACCTGCCGCTTGCCGATCGCGCAACTATCGCCAACATGGCACCAGAATATGGCGCGACCTGCGGCTTTTTCCCTGTCGATGACGTCACCCTGAGTTATATGACGCTCACCGGCCGCGATGCGGAGCAGGTTGAACTGGTTGAAGCTTATGCTAAGCAACAAGGCATGTGGCGCAACGCGGGTGATGAGCCGGTGTTCACCAGCTCTTTAGCGCTGGATATGGATGAAGTTGAATCCAGCCTGGCCGGACCAAAACGTCCGCAGGATCGCGTATCACTGGGCGATGTGCCCACCGCCTTTGATGCCAGCAATGAACTGGAAGTCAATCAGGCGCAAAAACCGCACAAAACCGTCAGCTACCGCGATAGCGAAACCGGAGAAAGCTATCAGCTGGATGACGGTGCGGTCGTGATCTCGGCGATTACCTCCTGTACCAATACCTCAAATCCAAGCGTGCTGATGGCTGCCGGTTTGCTGGCGAAGAAAGCCGTTGAACGCGGTCTGATGCGCAAGCCTTGGGTTAAAGCCTCGCTGGCACCCGGTTCCAAAGTGGTTTCTGACTATCTCGCTGTAGCCCAGCTCACGCCATATCTGGACAAGTTAGGATTCAATCTGGTCGGTTACGGTTGTACTACTTGTATTGGTAACTCCGGTCCATTACCGGATGCGATTGAAAGCGCGATTAAAGAGGGCGATCTCACGGTTGCCGCCGTGCTTTCAGGTAACCGTAACTTCGAAGGACGTATTCATCCGTTGATTAAAACCAACTGGCTGGCTTCGCCGCCGCTGGTGGTTGCTTATGCCTTAGCGGGTAATATGAAGCTCAATCTTCAATCCGATCCGCTCGGCCAGGATCGACAGGGCAACGATGTTTTCCTCAAGGACATCTGGCCGTCGCCGGAAGAGATTACGGAAGCGGTGCAGAAAGTCACCAGCGATATGTTCCACAAAGAGTATGCCGAGGTGTTTGACGGCACGCCGGAGTGGCAGCAAATCAAAGTGAGCGAAGCGGCTACCTACGATTGGGATGGCGATTCGACCTACATTCGTCTGTCGCCATTCTTTGACGACATGGAGAAAACGCCGAAGCCGGTGCAGGATATCAAAGGCGCGCGCATTCTGGCGATGCTGGGTGATTCCGTCACCACCGACCACATATCTCCGGCGGGGAGCATCAAAGCCGAAAGTCCAGCCGGACGCTATTTGCTGTCGCATGGCGTTGAGCGCACCGATTTCAACTCTTACGGTTCGCGTCGTGGTAACCACGAAGTAATGATGCGCGGCACCTTCGCTAACATCCGTATTCGTAACGAAATGGTGCCGGGTGTGGAGGGCGGTTATACCAAACACTTCCCGACTAACGAGCAGCTGGCGATTTACGACGCGGCGATGAAGTATCAGCAGGAAGGCGTGCCGTTAGCGGTGATTGCCGGTAAAGAGTACGGTTCCGGCTCCAGCCGTGACTGGGCAGCGAAAGGGCCGCGCTTACAAGGCGTGCGCGTGGTTATCTCCGAATCCTTCGAGCGTATTCACCGCTCTAACCTGATTGGTATGGGAATTCTGCCGCTCGAGTTTCCGGCTGGCGTGACGCGTAAAACGCTGCAGCTTACGGGTGAAGAGTTTATTGATGTGGCGAACCTGTCGCAGCTGAAGCCGGGTGGCACGGTAACCGTAATTCTGACGCGCGCGGATGGCAGCAAAGAGACGCTGGAGACGCGCTGCCGTATTGACACCGGTAATGAGCTAACCTATTACCAGAACGACGGCATTTTGCATTACGTGATCCGCAACATGCTGAACTAAAAGAAAAAGCCGGGATTTCCCGGCTTTTTTATTTGCTATAAAGACTGCTTAAGACTTTGGCAACAGATGGCCCATTTTCTCGGCTTTCGTATCGAGATAGTGCGCGTTTTTCGGGTTACGCCCGACAACCAACGGCACGCGTTCAACGATATTGATACCGGCTTCGGTCAGAATCTCAACTTTGCGCGGATTGTTCGTCAGCAAGCGCACTTCATTGACGCCCAACAGTTTGAACATATCTGCACATAACGTGAAGTCACGCTCATCAGCGGCGAAACCGAGCTGATGGTTGGCTTCGACCGTGTCGTAGCCTTTATCCTGCAACGCGTAAGCACGGATTTTATTCAGTAATCCGATGTTACGTCCTTCCTGACGGTGATACATCAGAATGCCACGACCTTCTTCCGCGATCGCCGTTAACGCCGCTTCCAGCTGGAAGCCGCAGTCGCAGCGCAAGCTGAACAGGGCATCGCCGGTGAGACATTCGGAATGGACGCGCGCCAACACCGGATTGTGATCGCTAATATCACCATAAACCAGCGCGACATGGTCGTGGCCGGTTGCCAGTTCTTCAAAACCAACCATCAGGAAATCTCCCCATGGCGTGGGCAGTTTGGCTTCTGCTACCCGTTTAAGCTGCATGTGACTCTCCAGAACCTTCAGAGGATGCGCTATCATCATGATAACGCACGGGCCATGTGCCCGGTGAAACTTACGCTATTGTGCCACAACCCGAACGGCTGCCGTTAATCGGTCAGAGTGATTGTAGTGATAAAGCACAATTATCCAAGTCGCAATGGGTATGTTATTCTTTTTTCAGCTAAAGTTATGCATAACGCACCTGTTAATGCGGATCTAAAAGGAAGCGAATGTTAAAAATCATTCAGCGCACCACCTTAGGGGCGTTTTTATTGTTGCTGATGCCGTTGGGCGTATGGATATCTAACTGGCAATGGCAACCCGGGGAAAGTGGCAATCTACTTCGCGTGCTGTTTTGGATGACGGAAACCGTCACCAATCCGTGGGGAATCCTTACCAGTATTATCCTCAGCGCATGGGTGTTGTGGTGTTTACGTTTTCGACTTAAACCCGCGATTCTGCTCCTTCTCATTATGAACGGCGCGATTCTTGCCGGTCAGTACACCAAATCCTCAATCAAAGAGCGTGTGCAGGAACCGCGCCCGTATGTTATCTGGCTGGAAAAAAGTCATGGCATTAACGGTGATGAGTTTTATCAGCTTCATCGCCAGCAGCGCGGCGAAATGGTCTCAACTTTGCTGGCCAACGATACCCAACTGCCGCAATGGCTGAAGAATCATTGGGCGTTTGAAACCGGCTATGCATTTCCTTCCGGACACACCATGTTTGCCGCCAGCTGGGCGCTTTTAGCCATCGGCTTATTGTGGCCGCGCCGCCATTTTGCCACGGTTGCCGTATTATTCGTTTGGGCGACCGCGGTGATGGGCAGCCGCCTGGTATTAGGAATGCACTGGCCGCGTGATTTAGTGATGGCAACGCTGATATCCTGGTTGTTGGTGACCGTTGCCACGCTGCTGGCTCAGCGTTTCTGCGGCCCGCTCACCATCCCGCCAGAAGAACATCGTGAGATCGCGCAACGTGATGATGGATTGTAATTAGGCTATTCATCCCCATATGATTGATTGTGCTTGCAGAAAAAAGCGCTAACAGAAGTGGGGATAAGCAGCATCGACGGCGGTTTTTTGGCATACTTCTATTGGATAACCTCTCGACAGGACGCATTGTGAAATATTTGCTTATTTTTCTCGTGGTATTGGTCATTTTCATCATCTCCGTCACGCTCGGAGCGCACAACGACCAAGTCATCACCTTTAACTATCTGCTAGCGCAGGGCGAATTCCGCATTTCAACACTGCTCGCCAGTCTGTTTGGCGCTGGATTCCTGCTGGGATGGGCGATTTGTGGTCTGTTCTGGTTACGCTTACGTGTTTCCCTGGCAAATGCGCAGCGTAAACTTAAACGTATGCAGGCACAGAATGAACAATCAACCGCAGTGACTACATCACCAACTGCCAGTCGTCGGGATTAATTTTCGATGCTTGAATTGCTGTTTCTGCTTCTTCCTGTTGCTGCGGCATATGGCTGGTATATGGGCCGACGCAGTGCACATCAGGATAAGCAACAGGAAGCGAACCGCCTGTCGCGCGATTATGTGACCGGCGTAAACTTCCTGCTCTCCAATCAACAGGACAAAGCGGTTGATCTCTTTCTCGACATGTTGAAAGAGGACAGCGGCACGGTTGAGGCGCATCTGACGCTTGGCAACCTGTTCCGTTCGCGTGGTGAAGTTGATCGCGCCATTCGCATTCACCAATCCCTGATGGAAAGCGCGTCACTTAGTTATGAGCAGCGCTTACTGGCGATCCAGCAACTCGGCCGCGATTACATGGCCGCGGGCTTGTACGATCGTGCCGAAGATATGTTTGGGCAACTGGTGGAAGAGACCGATTTCCGTATCGGCGCGCTGCAGCAATTGCTGTTGATTCATCAGGCTACCAGCGACTGGCAAAAAGCCATCGACGTGGCGGAAAAGCTGGTTAAGCTCGGCAAAGACAAGCAGAAAGGCGAAATTGCCCATTTCTACTGTGAGCTGGCGTTACAGGCATTAAGCAGCGACGACCTTGATCGGGCGATGAGCTTACTGAAGAAGGGCGAGTCAGCCGACCACCAAAGCGCGCGCGTCTCAATCATGATGGGCCGCATTTTGATGGAGCAGGGCGAGTACGCCAAAGCCGCCAGCCGATTGCAGCGCGTGCTGGAGCAGGACAAAGAGCTGGTGAGTGAAACCTTACCCATGCTGGAAACTTGCTACCAGCGCCTGAACCAACCCGAAAACTGGGCACAATTTTTACAGCGTTGTGTCGATGAGAATACCGGCGCCGCAGCGGAGCTTTATCTCTCCGATATTCTTGAACAGCAGCAGGGCCCGGAAGCGGCACAGCTGTATATCAACCGTCAGCTTCAGCGTCATCCGACTATGCGCGTGTTCCATCGTTTGATGGATTTCCACTTACACGAAGCGGAAGACGGACGTGCGAAAGAGAGCTTGATGGTGCTGCGCGACATGGTCGGCGAGCAGATTCGCACTAAGCCGCGATATCGCTGCCAAAAATGTGGCTTCACTGCCCATGCTCTTTACTGGCATTGCCCATCTTGTCGCGCCTGGTCTTCGGTTAAACCTATCCGTGGGCTCGACGGCCAATAATGGCCGTAAATCTCTTCTGTTTATCTCTTATTAGTTACAACATACTAATGATTCTAATTATGACGCTGCCTCGACATCGTGCAGCAAGCGGTCAAACAGGCAAGTTCTGGCGGCAGCGTGATTGTCGGCACCGGCCTGCGCAGGTAGAATGCTTGCCGTTTGTCCATCGCGCCTGCGGGTGCCTGTCACTGAGGAAACGTTATGCCTGTAACCACTTCACCTATTCTGGTGGCACTCGACTATCATGATCTCAACAGCGCGCTGCAGTTTGTAGACCGCATCGATCCAAGCCAGTGTCGCCTGAAAGTGGGCAAAGAGATGTTCACGCTGTTTGGTCCATCGCTGGTGAAAACGCTGCAGGAACGGGGTTTTGAAGTGTTCCTCGATCTCAAGTTTCATGACATCCCAAACACCACCGCACATGCAGTCGCGGCAGCAGCCGATCTTGGCGTGTGGATGGTGAACGTGCACGCCAGCGGTGGCGCTCGCATGATGAACGCGGCTCGTGAAGCGCTCGTGCCATTCGGCAACGATGCGCCGCTGCTGATTGCCGTCACCGTGTTGACCAGCATGGATGAGGACGACCTCAAAGGTTTGGGCATTACCTTGTCTCCAGCCGAGCAGGCTGAGCGACTGGCGCGTTTGACCCGCGATTGCGGCCTGCACGGCGTGGTTTGTTCGGCGCAGGAAGCCGCGCACTTTAAGCAGGTGATTGGTCAGGATTTCGCGCTGGTTACGCCTGGCATTCGTCCGGCCGGCAGCGATGCGGGCGATCAGCGCCGCATCATGACGCCGCAGCAGGCAAAACTCGCCGGTGTGGATTATATGGTCATCGGGCGTCCGATCACCCAATCCGCCGATCCGGCCGCCACGCTGCAGCAAATCCTGCAGAGTTTACAGGAGGCTTAATGGCTCAGGACAATCGATTGGTGTATTCGACCGATAGCGGTCGTATCACTCATGAAGAAGAGAAAGCACCGCGGCCGAAAGGCGATGGCATCGTGCGTATTCAGCGCCAAACCAGCGGACGAAAAGGTAAGGGCGTGTGTCTGATTACCGGTATCGATCTGGATGATAGCGCGCTCGAAAAATTGGCTGCTGAACTGAAGAAAAAGTGTGGTTGCGGTGGGGCAGTGAAAGAGGGCGTGATTGAGATTCAGGGCGATAAACGCGATTTGATAAAAACGCTGCTGGAAGCCAAAGGCATGAAAGTCAAACTGGCGGGCGGTTGAAGCAGTTCGGGCCACTTTTAGGTGGCCCGTTGTTAAGTAGATGCGCTGCGTAGCCTGATAATTATAATTTATTTGCTGATCTGGTGACCGATGATGCCGCCGACGGCTGCGCCACCAACGGTACCGAGTCCGCTACCGTTGGTCAGCACTGAACCACCAATGGCACCGGCACCCGCACCGATTGCGGTATTACGGTCGCGTTTAGACCAATTCGAACAGCCGCTCAGCGCGACAACTAATGTTGTTGCCAATACGGCAGCAGTAAGACGTTTCATTGTTGTAGTCATTAACTTCTCCTTGATTGTTAACACCGAGGTAACGCTATAAGTATAGATGTTACGCCACACTCGGCAGGGTAAAACGGTCCTAAAGTGCGAGTTTGCAAGCCACTTCTTGTTTAATCATCGAAACCAACCCGCGCCACACATTTAACGCCTTAGCCACTTTCCGCAGCTTTTACAGCCGTTCCATCCATAACGCTTTTTCTCCCTGCTCCGCACAATTCAGCTATCACAGTTTGCAGGAGAAAAAAGATGCTGGAAGCGTTAAAGCAGCAGGTGCTGGAAGCTAATCTCGATTTACCCCGTTACAACCTGGTCACTTTTACCTGGGGCAATGTCAGTGCGGTGGACCGGGATCGGGGTTTATTGGTGATCAAGCCGTCTGGCGTGAAGTACGAGCAGATGCAGCGCGACGATATGGTGGTGGTCGATCTCGCCAGCGGCGAAGTGATTGAAGGGAAGATGCGCCCATCCTCGGATACCGCCACGCATCGCGCGCTTTATCTCGCCTGGCCAGAGATCGGCGGCATCGTGCATACGCACTCGCGCCATGCCACCATTTGGGCGCAGGCTGGACGTGAAATCATCGCGTTGGGCACCACGCACGCCGATGATTTCTACGGCACCATTCCCTGCACGCGGCAGATGAAGCGCGAAGAGATTGAGCAGGAATACGAGTGGAATACCGGGCAGGTGATCGTTGAAACTTTTGCGCAGCGCGGAATTGAGCCAGCAGCAATCCCCGCCGTGCTGGTTAATTCCCACGGCCCGTTTGCCTGGGGCAAAGATGCGCATGCTGCGGTACACAGTGCGGTGGTATTAGAAGAAGTGGCTTATATGGCGTTGCATACTGAACAATTGCGCACTGAGTTACCGCCGATCTCGCAAACCTTGCTTGATCTGCACTACCTGCGTAAGCACGGTAAAAATGCGTGGTATGGCCAGAATTAATGCTGGCTGATAACAGAGGTACCTGCGTCAATTAAGCCTATGACGAGCGCGCAGGCCGGGGTCACTTTTGGTCCGGCTGTCCTCGCGCCGCTTGCGCGGTACCTTCACTTCACTCGTCTGCCGGACGGACCGGCGGAGACGGGACTTCCATGTCCCGGCTCCGCCTTTCGCCCGCGTCCTGCGGGCTCTCCTGGCTTCCTCGCTTCGTTCAGCGCTGCGGATTGCCGGCCCAAAAGTGACCCCGGCCTGCTCATAAGCTTCCGTGCGTGTTGTTGAAAAGGGCAGATTTGGCAGATGTGTCAGCGCCCGCAAAGATAATCCATCCTTTGAGCAAAAACGTCTGCTGGCTCCTCTCTTTTAACTTCCAATCATCTGGTATGGCGATGCGCATCATAAATACAAAATGATCAATCAATAAAAATAAAACAGCGTTTCATTTATGTATTTGTGATCACTTTTTTCCTTTCTGCCAATCGTTATCTTGCTCGCCATGCCATCTGGCAATTCATAAAAACACCTCCCTCTGGCTCAGTTAAGGTGACACCCTTATGCATATCAAACGTGCAATCGATAAAATTCCTGGCGGTATGATGCTGATTCCGCTGTTTTTGGGCGCGCTGTGTCATACGTTCTCTCCGGGCGCAGGTAAATACTTTGGTTCGTTCACCAATGGGTTGATGACTGGCACCGTACCGATTCTTGCGGTGTGGTTCTTCTGCATGGGCGCATCCATCAAACTCAGCGCCACCGGCACGGTGCTGCGTAAATCGGGCACGCTGGTGCTAACCAAGATTGCGGTGGCGTGGGTTGTCGCGGCGATTGCTTCACGTGTGATGCCGGAAAACGGCGTGGAGGTGGGTATGTTTGCCGGACTCTCCACGCTGGCGTTAGTGGCGGCGATGGATATGACCAACGGCGGTTTATACGCTTCCATCATGCAGCAATACGGTTCGAAAGAAGAGGCCGGTGCGTTTGTCCTGATGTCGCTGGAGTCCGGGCCGCTGATGACGATGGTGATTCTTGGCACCGCGGGCATAGCCTCATTCGAGCCACATGTCTTCGTTGGCGCGGTACTGCCGTTTATCGTCGGGTTCGCGTTGGGTAATCTTGATCCCGAACTGCGCGAGTTCTTTGGCAAAGCGGTACACACGCTGATTCCGTTCTTTGCCTTCGCGTTGGGCAACACCATTGATTTGACCGTTATCGCGCAAACTGGCCTGCTGGGCATTATGCTGGGCGTTGCAGTTATCATTGTCACCGGCATTCCGCTGATTATTGCCGATCGCCTGATTGGCGGTGGCGATGGTACGGCGGGGATTGCGGCATCGAGTACCGCCGGCGCTGCGGTGGCCACGCCAGTGTTGATTGCCGAGATGCTGCCACAGTTTAAACCGGTCGCACCCGCCGCTACGGCATTAGTCGCCACGTCGGTAATTGTGACCTCCGTCATTGTACCCATCATCACCGCGGTTTATTCACGACGCGTTAAGCGATCTCATGTTGCCGTGGGGCAACGCGCTGCCATCAAGTAAGCCCGCTAATGCTTCCCCGGCCGCTGGTCGGGGATATCTCTGGATTTTGCTTTATAAATCAATCTCTCATTTGGTCTGGCCTCACTCTGGATTACGCTGATGTGGCGTTTAACGCACTACATAAACATAAACAGAGGATGAGACAATGACAGTAATTAACCAACCGACATGCAGACTGTTCACCGAAGTTGGACAAACCACACAGCTCGCCGCCTACTATGAAGAGGGCCGCCGCACCATGTGGATGATGCTGCGTGCGCAACCCCGTCCGAGTTTCAACCACGAATTAATTGAGGAGATCATGAACCTGAGCTATTCCGCTCAGCGTTCCGGTCTGCCGATTGATTTCTGGGTGACGGGATCGTTAGTGCCACAGATGTTTAACGCCGGAGGCGATTTGCGTTTCTTCGTGGAATGCATTCGCAACAACCGTCGTGAAGCACTGCGCGCTTATGCGCGTGCCTGTGTCGACTGCATCCACTCCGCCGCGCGGGGTTTCGATACCGGTGCGGTCACGCTGGCGATGATTGAGGGCAGTGCGCTCGGCGGCGGCTTTGAAGCGGCGCTGGCACATCACTTCATTCTGGCGCAAAACAGCGCACGCATGGGCTTCCCGGAGATCGCGTTTAACTTGTTCCCCGGCATGGGCGGCTACTCGCTAGTGGCGCGTCGGTCTGGCATGAAGCTGGCCGAAGAGCTGATTATGGAAGGAGAATCACACAGCGCGGAGTGGTATGAAACGCGTGGTCTGGTCGACAAAGTGTTCCAGCCGGGCGATGGTTATCGCACCACACGCACCTTCATCGATACGTTACGTCCAAAGCTGAACGGCGTGCGGGCAATGCTGAAAGCGCGTCAGCGCGTATTGCAGTTATCACGCGCTGAGCTGATGGATATCACGGAGGATTGGGTCGATTATGCCTTCACACTGGAACCAAAAGACATTGCTTACATGGAACGACTGGTACAACTGCAGAACCGTCATAGCGCATCCTTGCGCAAAGCCGGCTAATCTCGCAAACCAGCGTTAAACGCGGGCAGGATGCTTAGCCAGCCAATGCCCGAGCTGTTCTGCGGGCATTGGTTTTGCATAATAATAACCTTGACGCCCATCAACACCATTGGCCATAACAAACTTCTCTTCGGCTTTGGTTTCAATGCCCTCGGCAATCACCTGCAGCTTCAGGGCTTTGGCTACCGCGACAATCGCACGCACCAGCGACTGCGCCACGGGTTGTTTGTTGATATTACGTACAAAGCTCTGATCCAGCTTAATGGCATCAATAGGGACGCGCGCCAGCTGGGAAAGCGAAGAGTAACCGGTACCAAAGTCATCCAGATGCACCTGCGCGCCCAGCTCCTGAAACTGTTTCATCAGCATCAGCGCACCGGCTTCATTCTCTATCAGACAGCTTTCCGTCAGTTCGATATCAATCGGGCAATCGGTCAAACCGGCTTCATTCAATGCCTGCTTCAGATCGGTGTAAATACTTTGGTCGATCAATTGCTTAGCCGAGACGTTAACCGCAACGCGCAGATAGATGCCTTCGCTGCGCCACTTGATGATCTGCTGCAGCACGTTGAGCATCACCCAGCGGCCCAGGGGCACGATCAAACCGGACTCTTCGGCATACGAGATAAAATCGCCCGGCGGTACCAGGCCGCGCTCCGGCGAGTTCCAGCGCACCAGCGCCTCGGCGCTCAGCACTTCGCCCTCGGCATTGAGCTTCGGTTGGTAATGCACCACCAGATGATCCAGCTCGAGCGCTTTGCGCAGGTTGGTATCGAGCCACAAATACTCAAACACGCGCTGATTCATCTCGTTAGCGAACACGCAGAACTTGCCGCGCCCATTCTCTTTGGCGTGATACATCGCGGTATCGGCGTTACGAATCAGGCTTTCGCGATCTTCGCCATGCAGCGGGGCGAGGGCGATACCAATTGAGCAGCCGCTGTAAACTTCAATCAGGCCAATGCGGAACGGCTGACGCAGCCGCTCAAGAATGCGCGACGCCATCGCTTCCAGCGCTGCCTGGCTGGTGTGTTCCGCCAGCACCACAAACTCATCGCCGCCAAGGCGCGCCAGCGTCTGGTCTTTGCCAAGGCAGCTGAGGATGGCCAGCGACACCGCTTGCAGCAGCTGATCGCCAAACATATGGCCGTAAGCGTCGTTCACCTTCTTAAAATTGTCTAAATCGAGGTACACCACGCCGGTTTGACTGCCATTCGCCAGCTCCAGTGCCAGACTAATCTGCTGATGGATCGCGTTGCGATTGGGTAAACCGGTGACGGTATCGGTATTGGCCAGTACGCGCAGGCGTTCCTGAGCGCGGCGCTCTTCGGTTATGTCGGTTCCGGAACAGATGAGGAAAATTTCATTTTTTCCGCTACCGCTGTGAACGAACTTATTACGAAACAGAAACAGTCGCTGACCTTTACGGGTTTTTATCCAGCGTTCAACTTCGTAAGAACTGCCTTCACTGAAGAAACCGGCGATATTACGGCGTGATGCCTGCGCTTCCTGCTTGGTCATAAACAGCTGGAATACGTTGCGGCCAATCACTTCCTGCTCTTTCAGCCCGGTATACTCTTCACTCAAGCGATTGAAACGCTGAATATTGCCGCGTTGATCGAGGATCACGATGACGGAATTCGCCTCAGAAACCACTTGCTCGGCGAAGGATAATCCCAGCGTCAAATCGCGCGCGACAGACGACGTATCGCCCCAAGCTGAAGAGGTGCCAGCCCAGGTAGATTGATTGACTTTACGGCCGACAAAATGCATCGGAACGGGTTCGCCATGCAGTGACAGCGTGAGGTTAATACTTGAGGTAATGACCGTCATCGCACGTAATAAACTGGCCTGTGCGGGAGTCAGCGGAACCGCCATATTGGTGTTCGCGTTCTCATCTTCGGCAAAATGCAGAGCATCACTATCTGAAGTTAAACGCCAATGAGGGCTGGTGGTGCCAAACAAGGTATATAGCAATGTTTGCCCTTGTTCATCGGTCATGGAAACTTCCTCCGGGGGAATGCTCAGCGGGCGGTATCTCATTATTTTAGCAACAGTATTCAACCTCCTGCGTCAGCACAAGATGCAATCCAAATATATTTTTGTTTTTATTAAAGAATGGCACGAAAAAGCCCCGGCAAGCGGGGCTGATCTCTGTTAGCAAGGGCACTTACCCAGTTTTCCGGCCTGGCTGGGAAAGCGGGCATCGAGGCAGTGACGGTGAAAAGCGCGCTCATCCATGGGGGCGATGGTTGGATGATGTTCGCGCATATGCTTCAGATAAGTTTGATAGTCATGAACGCCGACCATTAAACGAAAACTTTGCTGCAATCCCTGCCAGATGCGCTGCCAACGCGTAAGATTATGCCCAGCCATGGCGGGTGCGATTGGTAAGCACTGCTGAATGTGCCACGCCCCGGTGGGTTTTCTCCAGTGATAAATGGACTCAGACATTTCGCACCTCTTTGCGCAGTGAGATCTCAGATTCATGGGTGGTTGGCACCGTGCTGTTGAGCGCCCGACGAATCACGAAGAAGGCTGCCACCAGCATGGTCACTGCCACCAGCATGAAGAAGGCGCACAGGGCCGCGTTAATTTGATTGCTGAAGACGATGGTTTGCATGTCAGCAACACTTTTGGCGGGAGCGATGACGATTCCGTCATCAATGCCTTTGCGGAACTTGTTGGCCTGCGCAAGGAAACCAATCGACGGTTTCTCGTGGAAAATCTTCTGCCAGCCCGCGGTCATCGAGGTAATAAACAGCCAGGCGGTCGGAACAATTGTCACCCACGCATAGCGCTGCTTCTTCATTTTGAACAGCACCACGGTGCCGAGAATCAGCGCCATTGACGCCAGCATCTGGTTGCCGATACCAAACAGCGGCCACAGCGTATTGATGCCGCCGAGCGGATCAACCACGCCCTGATAGACGAAGAAGCCCCAGCCCGCCACAGCGACGGTGGTTCCCGCCATGTTGCCCAACCATGAACGGTTATTCGCCATCGATGGCACCACGGTGCCCACTAGATCCTGCACCATAAAGCGACAGGCGCGGGTACCGGCATCCACAGCGGTGAGGATAAACAGCGCTTCAAACAAGATGGCGAAGTGATACCAGAACGCCATCATGGCGCGGCTGTTAAACACTTCGGTAATGATATGCGCCATGCCGACCGCAAAGGTTGGTGCGCCACCGGCACGCGAAAGAATGGTGCTTTCGCCGACGTCGCGCGCAATGCCGCTCAGCATCTCTGGCGTCACCACGAAGCCCCAGCCGTTGATCACCTGCGACGCATTTTCCACCGTGCTGCCAATCAGTGCGGCAGGCGAGTTCATGGCAAAGTAGACGCCCGGATCAAGCACCGAGGCACAAATCAGCGCCATGATCGCCACAAAGGATTCCATCAGCATCGCGCCGTAGCCGATAAAGCGGATATGACTTTCTCGCTCCACCAGTTTCGGCGTAGTGCCGCTCGAAACCAGCGCATGGAAACCTGAAATGGCGCCACAGGCGATGGTGATAAACAGGAACGGGAACAGCGCACCGGAGAAGACCGGCCCGGTGCCATCAATAAATTTGGTCACCGCAGGCATTTTCATCTCGGGCATGGCAAACACGATGCCGATGGCCAAACCAATAATCACGCCAATTTTCAAGAAGGTGGAGAGATAATCGCGCGGCGCCAGCAGCAGCCACACCGGCAGCGAAGAGGCGACAAAACCGTAGATCACCAGCACCCACGTCAGCTCGGTGCCTTTCAGCGTGAACAGCGGGCCCCAATAGGGATCGGCCGCTACATTGCCGCCGTAAATAATCGCCGCCATCATCAGCACAAAACCAATGATCGACACTTCCGCGATTTTTCCCGGACGCAGGAAGCGCATATATACGCCCATAAACAAGGCAATCGGAATGGTTGCGGCAATGGTGAACAAGCCCCACGGACTGTTGGCCAGCGCCTTCACCACCACCAGAGCCAGCGCGGAGAGGATGATGATCATCACACCCAGCGCGCCGAGCATGGTGACCACGCCAGCGAACGAGCCGAGTTCCTGACGTGCCATCTCACCCAGCGAGCGGCCATCACGACGCGTTGAGATAAACAGGATCAGGAAATCCTGCACCGCACCAGCAAACATCACGCCAACTAAAATCCAGATGGTGCCAGGCAGGAAGCCCATTTGCGCCGCGAGGATCGGACCGACCAGCGGGCCCGCACCGGCAATCGCCGCAAAATGGTGGCCGAACAGCACCCATTTATTGGTAGGCACATAATCGAGGCCGTCACTTAAGCGCTCCGCCGGCGTGCGACGGCGATCGTCCAGTTCGAAAATACGCTTGGCGATAAACAGGCTGTAAAAGCGATAGGCAATGCTGTAGCAGGCGACGGAGGCAATCACCAGCCAGACCGCGTTGACGTGTTCGCCACGGCTGAGGGCCAGCATGGCAAATGCGCCCGCGCCAATTAACGCCACCGCTAACCAGATGAGACTGGTTTTGACGTTGTTCATGAGTTAACTCCTTGTAGGGACCGGGAAAAGAAGCGATCGAATACAACAAGTTAAAAGTAATGTAATGAATTGTTAACGACAGGCAGAGGCGTTAGAAATGTGAAGCGGAATGCAAATTTAACATTTGCTAAAGCGGGCGGAGAGAAATGCGGGATAACGGCTGTTATCCCGCGAGTTTTCATGCTCAGGCGGCCGGACGTGCAACCACGCTGCGGGTTTCCATACGCACTTCGGCGATGGTCACGTCGATGATGTCCGTCACATGGTAAGCGACTTCACCTTTTACCTGCACGGTGCCGCTTTCCTGCGAGCACACCAGCTCATCACGCACCGCGTGGATGAACGGCGCAGGGATGAAGGCCACCGCGCCATTCTCCAGCAGACGAACGCGCATGCCGCCGCGAGACACGTCGATGATCTCGGCGCTGAACTTGCGATCGGTAGCGGCAAACGGTGCGAGGAAGCGTGCGTACAACCAGTCACCGACATCGCGCTCGGCCATGCGGTTCAGGCGACGACGTTCGCTCATGATGGTCGTCAGCTCATCCTGCGGACGGCCAGTGCTTTCGCCGCGCACGATCGCTTTCAGCAAGCGATGGTTGATCATGTCGCCGAACTTACGAATCGGCGAAGTCCAGGTCGCGTAGGCGTCGAGGCCAAGACCAAAGTGCGGGCCCGGCTCGGTGCCGACTTCTGCAAACGACTGGAAGCGACGAATGCGGCTATCGAGATACTGGGTTGGCTGCGCATCGAGTTGACGACGCAGCTGGCGGAAGCCTTCCAGCGTGGTAATCGCCTGCGGATCCACGGTGATGCCATGACCCGCCAGCACGCCAGCGGCCTGCTCAGCGTTGGCCAGATCGAAACCGGTGTGCAGGTTATAGATACCGAAGCCCAGCTTCTCCTGCAGCACTTTCGCGGCACAGACGTTAGCCAGAATCATCGACTCTTCAACGATGCGATTGGCGATGCGACGTGGCTCGGAGATGATATCCAGCACTTCGCCTTTCTCGCCCAACACAAAGCGGTAGTCCGGACGATCTTTAAACACCAGCGCGTGGGTTTGACGCCACTCGCTGCGCGCCAGGCAAACCTGATGCAGCAGGCGAATCTGCTGGGCAATGGCGTCGTTCTCAGGCTGCCAGCTGCCGCTGTTTTCCAGCCAATCGGAAACTTCGTCATAAACCAGTTTAGCTTTCGACTCGATCCACGCAGCAAAGAAATGCACATCATCAGCCAGGCTACCATCTTTCAGCACGGTAACGCGACAAGCCAGTGCAGGACGGCGCTCGTTCGGACGCAGGGAACAGACGTCGTCAGAGAGTTCGCGCGGCAGCATCGGAATGTTGAAGCCCGGCAGATAGTTGGTGAACGCACGTTTCGACGCCAGCTTATCCAGCTCGCTGCCTTCCGGCACATAAGCGGTCGGATCGGCGATGGCGATGGTCAGGATCAGATTGCCGTCGGCGGCTTCTTCCACGTACAGCGCATCATCCATATCCTGGGTGCTGGCGCTGTCGATGGTGACGAAGTTCAGTGCGGTCAAATCTTCACGCTGCAGATTTTCGTCGAGCATCTCACCGAAACCGACGTCCGGAGCCTGACGTTCGAGGTTATGGCGCGACAACGTTACCCACCACGGCGCGAGGTGATCGTCCGCGGTGACAATGAATTCGGTCAGTTCGGCATAGAAACCGCGATCGCCTTTCAGCGGGTGACGACGCATCTCTGCCACCGCCCAATCGCCGTTCTGGAAATCGTGGCTCACGCCACGTTCGGCACGGCACTGAATCGCCTCTTTCAGCAGCGGATGGTCCGGCACAATTGACAGGCGATCGTCTTTCTTCTGCACGCGGCCGACAAAGCGGGTCAGGAACGGCTCAACCAGGGTTTCCGGCTCGGCACTCTCGCGGTCTTTATCGGTGTGGATCACGGCCGAAATGCGGTCGCCGTGCATCACTTTCTTCATCTGCGGTGGCGGAATGAAGTAGCTTTTCTGGGCATCAACTTCGAGGAAGCCAAAGCCTTTTTCCGTACCTTTAACAACACCTTCGACGCGCGGAGTCTGCGCGTGAAGCTTCTCTTTAAGCTGCGCGAGCAGCGGATTATCCTGGAACATAATTTATATAGTTTCGTGGCCTAAGAGCGGCTGACAGTTTTACGCGAATCGGGTCCGCGCGGCAAGGCCAAAACAGGCTAAAAAGCCGCTTAACGCGGCTTTTTACCTTCTGATAACGCTTTGGTCAGGCGATACGTTGTGACGGTACGGCGGCGGTTAATGCCAGCTTCACCGGCACCGATTTTGAGGTCGGCGTGCCGCTGCCGTCGCCAAAGCTGGAGAGCGGCACCAGCGGGTTGGTTTCCGGATAATAAGCCGCAAGATTACCGCGCGGAATGTTATACGGCACCAGCTTGAAACCGCTGACGCGACGGGTTAAACCGTCATTCCACAGCGTTTCGATATCCACCAACTGGCCTTCAGTGAAGCCCAGCGACGCCATATCGTCCGGATGGATAAACACCACTTCGCGCTGACCGTACACGCCGCGATAACGGTCATCGAGGCCGTAAATCGTGGTGTTGTACTGATCGTGTGAACGCAGCGTTTGCAGCGTGAACGGCACCGCGACATCGCCTAACTGCGGGAACAGCGACGTCGGCAGGGCGGCGGCGCTGAACTCGGCACGTTTGCTCGGCGTATTGAAGCGCAGCTCGGCGGCAGCGCTACCCAGGTAGAAACCGCCCGGAATGTCGCACTTGTTATTGAAATCAGCAAAGCCCGGAATAGTGGCGGCGATGTGATCGCGAATCAGATCGTAATTGCCTGCCATCGCCAGCCAGTCGATTTTGTCGCTGCCTAGCGTCGCATGGGCGATGCCAGCCACAATCGCGGTTTCAGAACGCTGCGTCTCCGCCAGGGGAATACCGACGCCTTCTGAGGCGTGCACCATGCTGAACGAGTCTTCCACGGTGATGTACTGATTGCCGCTTGCCTGGCGATCGCGTTCGGTACGGCCCAGCGTCGGCAGAATCAGCCCTTCGTGGCCCGGCACCAAATGGCTGCGATTGAGTTTGGTGCTGATGTGCACGGTCAAACCGCAATGCTGCAACGCTTCTTCGGTGACCGGTGAATCCGGTGCGGCCGCCGCGAGGTTGCCGCCGAGCGCAATCAGCACTTTCACTTCGTCACGCAGCATCGCGTTCAGCGCTTCAACGGTGTTGTGACCGTGCTCGCGCGGTGGCTCGAAATCAAAGTGCGCGCCGAGGGCATCGAGGAACGGCTTGCCCGGTTTCTCATCGATGCCCATGGTGCGGTTGCCCTGCACATTACTGTGGCCGCGCACCGGACACAGTCCTGCGCCTTTCTTGCCCAACTGACCAAACAGCAGCTGCAGGTTGGTGATCTCGCGAACGGTATCCACCGAGTGTTTATGCTGGGTAATGCCCATCGCCCAGGTGACAATCACGCGTTCAGCACTTTGATAAATCGCCGCCGCTTCACGAATCTGCACTTCGCTCAGACCAGATTGGCGCACGATATCGTCCCAGCGGGTGTTATCGACGGCGGCAAGATATTCGTCTATGCCGTGAGTATTGGCATCGATAAATGCCTGATCGAAAATGCCTTTCTCTCCGGCTGCCAGGCGTGCACGCTGTAGCTCGAGCAGGGCTTTCACCATGCCGCGCACCGCCGCCATATCGCCGCCCAGATTAGGCTGGTAATAGGCAGAACTGATAGTGCCGGCCATCGACGTGACAATTTCCAGCGGCTTCTGCGGATCGGCAAAACGCTCAAGGCCGCGCTCGCGCAGCGTGTTAAAGGTGACGATTTTTGCGCCGTGATCGGCCGCGTGCCGCAGGCTGTGCAGCATGCGCGGGTGGTTGGTGCCCGGATTCTGACCCAACACGAAAATCGCGTCAGCGTGATCAAAATCGTCCAGACGAATGGTGCCTTTACCCACGCCGATGCTGCGCTTCAGGCCGGTGCCGCTGGCTTCGTGACACATGTTGGAGCAGTCGGGGAAGTTGTTGGTGCCCATCACGCGGCCAAACAGCTGATACAGCCAGGACGCTTCGTTGCTGGCGCGGCCGGAGGTATAAAGCTCCATTTGATTTGGATGATCCATCGCCTGCAGGTGGCGAGCAATCAAGGCTAACGCATCGTCCCAACTGATCGGTTCGTAGTGGTCGGTCGCGCTGTTGTAGCGCATCGGATGGGTTAAGCGTCCCTGATACTCAAGGAAGTAATCGCTCTGCTGATAAAGAGTGCTGACGCTGTGCTGGGCAAAAAATTCCGGCTCAACCACACGACGCGTGGCTTCCCACGTCACCGCTTTCGCCCCGTTTTCACAGAAGCTAAAGGTGCTTTTGTTGTCATCGCCCCATGCGCAACCTGGGCAGTCGAAACCGCGCGCTTTGTTCATGCGCATCAGGTTACGCAGGTTTTTCAGGGCAGCTTTACTATCAAGGACAAAACGGGTGGTGGCTTCCAATGAACCCCAGCCGCCCGCAGCAGCGCGATAGGGTTGAATCTTACGTTTAAATTTCATAGTTGCAGGCTTATTTGTTTATGAGTTGTTATCAGAATATGTCTTCTGTTAGCGGGAAGTGTGCGACTCTCCTTAAAAGTTGTCTAATTGATTGGTTTAATGGTGCGATAGGCGGCGTTTATCGTGAAACGCGAGTAAAGCGTGACCTAAGTCAAACTTTCCCGGCTGTTAAGGGGCGGCAGTTACGTGCGGCTGAGATAACTGGCTAATAATTGCTCTTTCCATTCTGAAAAGGGCACGCAGCATGAAGAATCTGGCAAGCCAAATTCACGCCTTCGGTAAAGCCTTAATGATGCCCATCTCGGTGATCGCTGCCGCAGGGATATTTCTTGGCCTGGCCGCCGCAATGCAAAACCCAGCCATCACCGGCGATGCCTTCGCCAATCTGCAGGTGCCACAGCTGATCATCGGGTTTATCCGCAAGGTGGCGGGCGCGCTGTTCGCCAATCTGCCGCTGTTCTTTGCGGTGGCCAGCGCCATCGGACTGGCGAAAGCAGAGAAACCGACCGCCGCCTTTGCCGCCGTGATTGGTTATATCGCCATGAACGTCGGCATCAGCTCCACGCTGGCGTCGAAAGGTTTGACGGCCATTACCACCACGCCAGAAGCGCTGCAGAAAGCGGGCATGGATCAAACCGCAGCGATGATGACGTCGGCCGAATACATCGACATGCTCGGCATCTTTACTTACAACATGAGCGTGCTGGGCGGCGTGATTGCCGGATTGATTACCGTGCTGCTGCACAACCGCTTTTACACCCAGCAACTTCCGACGGCGATCAGCTTCTTTGGCGGACGCCGCTTTGTGCCGATCGTGACCGTGGTGGTGCTGCCGCTGGTGGGCGTGCTGCTGGCGTTGATTTGGCCGACCATCGGCGAAGGCATCGCGTGGGTGGGTTTGATGATTGGTAAAAGCGGGCAATACGGCGCCTTCCTGCTTGGCACCAGCGAACGTCTGCTGATTCCTACCGGATTGCATCATATTCTCAACGAAACCGTGCGCTTCACGCCGATTGGCGGCATGGCAACGGTAGATGGGCAAAGCATCGTCGGCGCGCTGAACATCTTCAACACCTCGCTAACGCATCCCGGTGCCATCCCGGACGAAACGGTGCGCGGCGCTACGCAGTTCCTCGCGCAGGGCAAAATTCCGGTGATGATGTTTGGCTTACCGGCCGCCGCGCTGGCGATCTATCACACCGCGCGTCCTGAGCATAAGCAGCGCGTCAAAGCGCTGGTGCTGGCCGGTGCCCTGACCTCCTTTACCACCGGCATTACCGAGCCGCTGGAGTTCTGTTTCATCTTCGTTTCGCCGGTGCTGTATATCCTGCATGCGCTATTAACTGGCTTGTCATTTATGTTGATGTCGATGCTGCATTTGATGATTGGTAACGTGCAGGGCGGCGCGATCGATCTGGTGGTGTTCGGCATTCTCGGCGGCAGCAAAACGCACTGGTGGTGGACGATTGTGCTCGGCGTGATTTACGTGCCGATTTACTACTACGGTTTCCGTTTGGTGATCACGCGGATGCGGGTTGAAACGCCGGGACGGGAATCCGATGAGGAGCACAAACCCGAACAGGTTGCGGCGGATGAGCGCACCAAAGTGATCATCAGCGGGCTGGGCGGCGAAGCCAATATAGAGGACGTCGATTGCTGTTTCACCCGGCTGCGCGTGCGGGTCAAACAGATGAATGAAGTGGTCGATCAAACTTTGCTGACCACCGGTGCGAACGGCATCAATCGCGTCAGCGAACACGATATCCAGGTGATTTATGGCCCGCAGGTCGAGAAGATCGCCAACGACGTAAAAAGTGCCTTGGGTGTGGCGTAACAAAATGACCGCTGCGCGTGGACTCAGCGCAGCGGCAACCGCCATGATACACTGCCGTTTTCCAGCCAATTCTGCTTTCCATGGACATCAAACAATTAATTTACCTGTGTAATCTGGAGCGCGAACGCCACTTTGGCCGTGCAGCAGAAGCCAGCTTTGTCAGCCAGCCGACGCTATCGATGCGTCTGAAAAACCTTGAGCGCGAATTAGGTCTGTCGCTGATCAACCGCAGCAACAATTTCGATGGCTTTACGCCGGAAGGCGAGCGCGTGCTGACCTGGGCGCGGGAAATTGTCTCGGTGTATCAGGGATTGAAGCTGGAAGTGGAGTCGCTCAAGCATGGCGTCAACGGCACCTTGCGGCTTGGCGTTATGCCGCAGTGCAGCGTGGCGCTGCCAGCGTTGTTGAAAGCGGTGGAAGCGCGTTACCCGCAGCTCGACTATCGCGTTGCCGCGATGAGCGCCGATCAGCTGCTGGAAGCGCTCAACAGCCACACCGTGGATGGCGGCATCGGCTTTTTTGAACTGACTTCACTGCGCGAGCTGCATTTCCAAACGGCGTTGCTAAAAGATCCGGGCGTCGAGGCGCTGTTCAATCCGGCGCATTTCCCGGCGCTGCTGGAGCAAGAAATCATTTCGCTCGCCACGCTTGCCAGCCAGCCGCTGTGTCTGGCGGAACCCACGCGCTATTTTCGACGCTATCTTGATGGGCAACTGCGGGAAACCGGCTTGATTCCACGTGTGATTGTTGAGAGCGCGTCGATCATGCAACTGCTGCAAAGTGCGCAGGTTGGCCTCGGCGTGATGGTGTCGCCATGCGGGCATCTGTTGCCGGAGCTGATGCAGAATCTGGCGCGGCGGCCGATTGATATCGCGCCGATGGGCCGGCAGGCGGCATTAGTGATTGCCGAGCCAGGCAGAGCATCGCCGCTGGCTCAGCATTTCTTTGATGAAGCGCGGCGGCATCTACCCGATTAACGGGTTTCGCCAAGCGCCATCAGCAAGCGATCCTGCCAGCTGGCGAAAGCCACCGCTTGCAACAGCGTGAAGATGCGCTCCGTGCCCCAGCCCGCGTTCAGCAGCGGCTGCAGATGCGCAGCGCTGAAGCGGTCGGGCAGGCGAGTGAGCTGGGCGCTGAGTGAAATCACCGGCGATGCTGCGCCAGCGCTTTCGACATCCTGCAGCAGTGCAGCACGCCATTCATCGGTAACAAAATCAAACTGACGTCGACAACCCAGCACGCGCGCGCTAACCGCCTGCGCCAGCGCTTCATCCTCGGCAAAATGTTCACTCAGCCGCTGCTTCAGGGTGGCAAAGCCATACTGCGCTTGCGCATCGTGCACCAGCAGCCAAATAGCATCATCCAAGCCCTCAATGCCTTGACAGAAGGTGACCGCCGCCAGCTGGTCGGCGCTGGCGTAGCGCAGCTCGACCGGTTTCAGCGCGTGCTGCCAACCTTCGCTGCTAGCAAACCGCTCTGCGCTGGCATCCGGCGGCGGAGAAGCGCCCGGAATCCAGCGCACCGGCAAGCCCATCAATGCCTGCAGCGAGGCCACCACGCGCGACTGGTAGCTGACATATCCCACCAGTTGATTCAGCGTGACGATATCAGGCTCGGTTAATCCCACCGCGTCCAGCGCGCTGATGCTGTTGGCGGTGATCAGTTCCGGCTGCATCGCCAGCTGCCGCGCATATTGGGTGATTTGTGTCAGGCGATTGTTGCTTTCGCGTGAAGAGTCCGGGCCGGGCAACGGATTGAGCCGGGCAGAGTAGTGATTGCACAGGCGCTGCACACCGGCGACCTGCGCCACCGTCAGCGCGGTGCTGAGGCGATCGTACAGCGTTAAGGTGTGGGTCAAACTAGTGGCCAGCGTATCGGGGAACAGAATCTGGCTGAGATCGCGCGCGGCCAATAACGCAGGCTGAAAACGCGACAGCAGCGGCTGTAACGCGGTCGCTTCCTGTTGCAAACCGAGTAAGAAACGATCGTCGATATAGGCGGCTTCGGGCACCAGCGGCGCAGTGGCGGTGCTATTCGGGCGAGTCTGGCTTTCATAAAACCAGTGGTCATGGCCGGGAGAACGGCGTTGTTCCATGGTCATTCCTTTCGCTAAAAACGGACTTGCTGCACAGCGTGCGAATCTGAAAAGCAGGCATGCAACAAAGGGCTAGCTTATCGTCGCTGAACGGCTGTCCACGGCAAAAGAATGATGGGGAATAATTAATAGCTTACGAGTATAAGGGGGGAATTTTTTGAAAGAGAGGTCGCCATGAATGGCGACCTTGGGTAAATCTTATTTCAGTTCCAGCTCGTTCATTGCGGCAATGCTGAAGCCGCCATCAACGTGTACCACTTCACCGGTGATACCACCCGCCAGATCAGAGCACAGGAATGCAGCTGAGTTACCCACGTCTTCGATGGTAACGGTACGACGAATCGGGGTAACCGCTTCGCAGTGCGCCAGCATTTTACGGAAATCTTTGATGCCTGAAGCAGCCAGCGTACGGATTGGACCGGCAGAAACGGCGTTAACACGCGTGCCTTCTGGACCCATCGCGTTCGCCATGTAGCGCACGTTAGCTTCCAGAGAGGCTTTCGCCAGACCCATGACGTTGTAGTTCGGGATGGCGCGCTCTGCACCCAGGTAAGACAAGGTCAGCAGGGCGGAATTCGGGTTCAGCATCGCACGGCACTCTTTCGCCATCGCCACAAAGCTGTACGCGCTGATGTCGTGAGCGATTTTGAAGCCTTCACGGGTCACGGCATTCACGTAGTCGCCATCCAGCTGATCGCCAGGTGCGAAACCGATGGAGTGAACGAAACCGTCAAATTTCGGCCAGGTTTTTGCCAGTTCGGTGAACAGCGCAGTGATGCTCTCGTCTTCAGCCACATCGCATGGCAGAACAATGTCTGAACCCAGATCTTTAGCAAACTCTTCCACACGACTTTTCAGTTTGTCGTTCTGGTAGGTGAAAGCCAGTTCTGCGCCCTGTTTGTGCATCGCCTGCGCAATACCGTAGGCGATTGAGAGTTTACTGGCAACGCCAGTAATCAGAATGCGCTTACCGGAAAGAAAACCCATAGCTGTAATCCTTTTGGTCATTGTTGTTGGCGGTCGCGATGGTTGAAAAGTAGGCGACCGACGTTAATCTCGTGCGAAGTCTAGCACGTCTGTATAAATGCGGTAAATCGCACCGCGTTTTCCGCGCCTTAACGCTCGCGGCGCCAGGCTTCGGCGGTTAAGGCTTCACCAAAGTGGCTGGTGATCAGGCGTTTGGTGAGATCGTGCAGCGGCGAGGCCAGGACATCGGCGGTGCCGCCGCGCTCAACCACTTCGCCCTGATGCATCACCAGCACCTGATCGCTAATGTGCTTCATCATGCCGAGATGCTGCGTGACATAAATATAGGCGATGCCGTGCTTCTCCTGCAGTTCCAGCATCAGGTTCACCAGCTGCGAACGCATGGTCATATCCAGCGAGGCAAGCGCTTCATCGGCGACGATCACCTTTGGCTGCAGAATCAGCGCTCTCGCCAGCGCCAGACGCTGCTTCTGGCCCGGCGCCAGCATGTGCGGATAGTATCCGGCGTGGTCGCGCAGCAAGCCGACCTGACGCAGCGTGGCAATAATGCGTTTTTCACGCGCCTCATCATCCAGCTCGGTATTCAGGCGCAGCGGGAAATCGAGAATCTGGCTGATGCGCTGTCGCGGATTAAGCGAGGTTGAGGGATCCTGAAAAATCATGCGAATGCGCTGGCTGCGATAACCATAATCGCCGTACTCCAGCGGATGATCGTCAATCAGCATCTCGCCCTCGCTCGGCTCGACCATGCCGCTGAGCATTTTCGCCAGCGTCGATTTCCCCGAACCGTTTTCACCAATCACCGCCAGCGTCTGTTTCTCACGCAGGGTAAAACTGACGCCTTTCACCGCCTCAACGTGCTGACGGCGGAACAAACCGGTGCGATAGCGGTAGGTTTTACTCAGATTGCGCACTTCCAGCAGAGTTTCCATGCTTACTGGCTCTCCATATTCAGCGGGAAGTGACAGGCGAACAGATGCGCTTTATTGCCGCTCAGGCGCGGCGTCTCGATGCACTTACGTTGCGCATACGGGCAGCGTGGCCCCAGACGACAGCCAATCGGCAGATGTTCCAGCGACGGAATCGCGCCAGAAAGCGTGTTGAGGCGGCTTTTGTGCGGCAGCGCGCTACCGAAATCGGGCATCGCCCGAATCAGCGCCTGCGTGTAAGGATGATGCGGCGTATCCATTAACTCTTCGCTCTGCGCGATCTCCACCGTCTGGCCGCAATACATCACATTGATGCGGTCGGCCCAGTGGCTCATGGTGCGCAGATCGTGGCTGATCAGCAAAATGGTGGTGTTGTTATTCTGATTGAGGCGACTCAGCAGGCGGAAGATTTGCGCCTGCGTGGTCGGCTCCATCGCATTGGTTGGTTCATCGGCAATCAGCAAACGCGGCTGATTGGCCAGCGCGATGGCGATCATCACTTTCTGGCATTCGCCGTCGGTGAGTTCGTACGGAAAACTGCGCATGATGTCTTTATGATCTTTAATGCCGACGCGATGCAGCAGCTCAATAGCGCGCACTTTGCGCCAGAACCACAGGCGTTTGAACCAGCGACCTTTATGCGTCCAGCGCGGAATCGCCTGCATCAGCTGGCGGCCAATGCTTTCTGACGGATCGAGACAGGATTGCGGTTCCTGGAAAATCATCGACACGTTATGGCCGACAATGCGACGGCGTTCGCGCGGTGACAGGCGCAGCAGATCGATATCATCGAACACCATGCGATCGGCGGTGACGCGCCAGTTATCTTTAGTGACGCCGCAAATTGCTTTGGCGATCAGACTTTTGCCTGAACCCGATTCACCCACCAAACCGCGGATTTCGCCTTCGGTTAGCGTCAGGTTGATGCGATCGACCGCCTTGACCGGACCGTCAGCGGTCATGAATTCGATGGTCAGGTTACGGATATCCAGTAGCGGCATTATTCAACTCCCGCTTCTACAGCGCGACGAATGCCGTCGCCCAGCAGGTTAACGATCAACACGCTGACCATCAGCGCCACGCCCGGCAGCATGACCGTCCACGGCGCAACGTAGATCAGCTCCAGCGCGTCACCCAGCATCGCACCCCATTCGGGTGAGGGCAGCTGCGCGCCAAGATCGAGGAAACCGAGTGCGGCGATGTCCAGAATCGCCATCGATAGCGAGCGGGTAAATTCGCTCACCAGCAGCGGCAGCACGTTAGGCAGCACCGCATTCCACAAGATATTCAGATTGCGCGCGCCATCGAGACGCAGCGCCACCACATACTCTTTTTCCATCTCGTCATGCACAGCAGTATAGATCTCGCGCACCAGACGTGGGATCAGCGCGAGAAACACCGCCAGCATCGCGTGTTCCAGGCGCGGGCCGAGAAACGCCACCACGATAATCGCCAGCAGCAGCGAGGGAATCGACAGTAAGGTGTCCAGCACGTGATTCATCACCGCCGAGCGCATGCCGTGCGTGATACCGGCAAACACGCCAAGCACCAGCGCGCAAATTGCCGCCAGCACCGTCACCAGAATCGCCGAGCCGACGGTCGGCGCTACGCCGCTCAAAAGGCGGCTCAGCACATCGCGGCCTAAATCGTCAGTGCCGAGGAAGAAGGAGACATCACCGTAGCGCGACCACGACGGCGGCAGCAGCTGATAACCGAGGAATTGCTGATCGATGCCATACGGCGCCAGCAGGCCGCCAAACAGGCACAGGAACAGCAGCAGGCCAAAGCCGTACAGACCGACCATGCCGCTGGTATCGCGATACAAACGCTGCCAGCTGCGACGCAGCGTGCTGGGCAGCCGCTTCTCGTCGTAGACATTATCTAAGGGCATACCATTCCTTATGTTTCAGCGGGTTAAGTGCCGCACCCAGAATGTCGGATAACACGCTGACCAGAATCACCAGACCGCCCACCACCATCACGCCAGCGGAAATCGCCGCGTAATCCTGCTGGCGAATCGCGTTAATCAGCCAGCGGCCGAGGCCCGGCCAGTTGAACACCACTTCGGTAATCATCGCCAGCGTCAGCATGGTGGAAAATTGCAGGCCAAGACGCGGAATCACCGGCGGCAGCGCATTGTGCAGCACGTGGCGGCGGATCACCGTGAAGCGCGACAGCCCGCGTGTGGCGGCGGCTTTGACGTAGTTCTTATCCATTACATCGCTGGTGCTGCTGCGCAGTAAGCGGATCATCTCGGTGGCGGGCGCAACCGCCAAAACCACCACCGGCAGAATCATGTGCGTTAAGGCGCTGACCAGCATTTCATGACGCCACGGCGACGGGCTCAGCCAGGCATCAATCAGCGCAAAACCGGTAATGTTTTGCACCGGATAGAGCAGGTCGAAACGTCCGGACACCGGCAACCAGCCGAGCGTTAGCGAGAAGAACAGCGTAAACAGCAGCGCCAGCCAGAATACCGGCATTGAGAAGCCGAGCAGCGCCAGCGCGCTGATGGCTTTATCCTGCCATTTTTTGCGCATCACACCGGCGCAAATTCCCAGCGGAATGCCCACCAGCAGCGCCAGAATAAACGCCATCACGCACAGCTCCAGCGTGGCCGGAAACACTTCGCGCAGCTGAAGATCAATCGGCTGGCCGTTGGTGCTGGAGACGCCAAAATCAAACTGCAGCAAGCCCTTAAACCAGAACCACCACGCATCAAACAGCGACGCACCTTCAAGCGGGGCGTTTGGCGTGAAGTAGCTCAGACTGAAGCTCACCAGCGACAGCAAAAACAGGGTGATCAGCAGCAGCACCACGCGACGCAGAATATAGATAATCATGCTTACTCCTCGCTGCTCTCATCGCGGTAAACGCCGGCGAACGAAGCGTTACCAAACGGGCTCAACACCAGGCCTTTGATGTCATGCCGATAGGCTTGCAAACGCAGCGACGACGCCAGCGGCAGCACCGGCAACTCCTGCGCCAAAATCTGCTGCGCCTTGTCGTAGCTATCAATGCGCGCCGACAGCTGTTGTGACAACAGCGCGTGCTGCAACGATTCATCAAAGGCGGGCGAGCACCAGTGTGCGTAGTTGGTCTGCGAACGGATCGCCGCGCAGCTTAACAGCGGACGGAAGAAACTGTCGGGATCGTTACTGTCGGTTGCCCAGCCGGTGAGCGTGAGATCGTGATTCATCTCCATCAACTGCGCTTCCTGGAAGCGACCTTCCACCGGCGCGATGGTGACGCGCACGCCAACCTGAGCCAAATCCGCTTGCAATAATTCGGCGGTTTTCAGCGGGCTGGGATTCCACGACTGCGAGGAAGAGGGCACCACTAAACGTAAATGCAGATTTTCCAGCCCCAGCGCTTTCAACTCTTCACGCGCTTTGGCCGGATTGTATTCGGTGACGCGCGCATCGTTGTCATAAGCCCAGGACGCACGCGGCAAAATGGAGGCGGCAGTTTCGGCGGTGCCGTAATAGATCGACTCCATCAGACGTTCATTGTTGATCGCCAGCGCCAGTGCGTGACGCACTTCCGGGCGATCCAGCGGCGGCTTGCGGGTGTTAAACGCCAGATAGGCGATGTTCATGCCCGGACGCAGCGTCATGCGCAGACGCGGATCGTCGCGCAAAATGCTCAACTGGCTGGCGGCGGGATAGGCCAGCACATCGCATTCGCCGGTCAGCAGTTTGGACAACCTTCCGGTGCCGCCGACGCCCAAATCAATCACTACCTGCTGCAAACGTGGCACGCCTTTCCAGTACTGCGGATTACGCGCCAGGCGCAGATATTGTCCGGTGCGGTATTCGCTCAGCTGGAACGGGCCGGTGCCGACCGGTTCACGGTCCAGCTGTTCCTGCTGACCTTTGGCGCTGAGATTATTGGCGTATTCATGCGACAGAATCGGCGCGTAATGCGTCGCGATATGCCACAGGAATGAGGCGTCCGGGCTGTTGAGGCGGATTTCAACCGTATCACTATCCAGCTTTTTCACGCTCTGCACGGAATCGGCAAACTGCAGGCTATCAAAATAGGGATAGCTGCCGCCGTTGACGTTGTGCCACGGATGCTTGCGATCAAACATGCGTGCAAAGCTGAACACCACATCATCGGCGTTCATTTTACGCGTCGGTTTAAACCAGTTGGTGTGCTGGAAGGCGACATCTTTACGCAGGTGGAAACGGTAGGTTGCGCCGTTATCACGCACTTCCCAGCTCTGGGCGAGGTCGGGAATCAGCCGATAAGTATAAGGATCCACATCCAGCAGCCGGTCATACAGCTGCGCCGCCAGCGTATCGACGACTAAGCCGCTGCTGACCATTTGTGGATTGAAGGTATTAACCGTGCCGTTAACGCAATAGACAAAACCGCTGTTGCGGATGTTGTCCGTTGGCGCGGCCCACGCTGACGCGCTCATCATGCTGAGACCCAGCAGCAGAGAGGGGAATAATTTTGGCATAGAACTCAACGATTCTGAGGCAATAGCGTGAGTGTATCTTAAACGTCACGTACTCCCCAAATTCGCGACGCTTCTGCTGTGTATTTCGCCGAATTGGCGATGGGGTAATCACAATCTCTGTGTGGAGATGAGAAAAATTCTCAATTAGGGGTTTACAGATGATAATAAGAATGATTATTATTCTTCTGCGCTTCGACGGTGGCTCTACCGAAGAAGAGCACGACATTGCTCACATTGCTTCCAGTATCTTGCCCGTGTTAATCACGGGCTTTTTTTCGTCCTGGTTTGCACTGCTGCTGCGTTGGCTGCGCACGTTAACCCTAGTCACATACTAATGTATGCTCCCAGGGATTAACGCACTTGCCGCCTTGCATCAGCACCAACCAGTTAGAAAAACTCCTCTGCGTATGGAATCGTAAGGTCGCTATTTATGGCGACCTGGCTAATCCTCGTCGCGCGCCTGAATCCCGTGCTTCTTCATCATCGCCCGCAACTGATGGTACGTCACACGCAACAACTCGGCGGCGCGGCGCTGGTTGTATTTGGCCTGCTGCAAACTCGCTTCAACCAGCTCGCGTTCCTGCTGATTTTGCCACTGACGTAAATCCAGCGGCAGGGAAGGCAAAGCAGATGAGGCCGGTTCGGCTGTGACGTCGGCGGGCGGCGTGCGGGGTGCGAACGGGTTGATGATGATGTTATCCAGCTCATCGTCGGCGCTGTGATGGCGATAAACCGAACGCTCGACCACGTTCTTCAGTTCACGCACGTTGCCGGGCCAGCTGTGATTCAGCAACGTTAGCTGGGCGCGATCGCTGAAACCAGGGAACAGCGGCAAGCCCAGTTCGCGGCACATCTGAATGGCGAAATGGTTGGCCATCACCAAAATGTCACTGCGACGTTCTCGCAGCGGCGGCAGTTGCACCACATCAAAGGCGAGGCGATCGAGCAGGTCGGCGCGGAATTTCCCGGCGGCGGCAAGCGCCGGCAGATCTTCATTGGTCGCGCACACCAAACGTACATTTACCTGCAACGATTGATTGCCGCCAACGCGCTCCAACTGGCCATATTCAATCACGCGCAGCAATTTCTCCTGCACCAGCATCGGAGCGGTCGCAAGTTCATCAAGAAACAGCGTGCCGCCATCGGCGCGTTCGAAGCGTCCCAGATGGCGTTTTTGCGCCCCGGTAAACGCGCCGGCTTCATGGCCGAACAGTTCGGAATCGAGCAGGTTTTCATTTAGCGCGGCGCAGTTCAGCGAAACAAACGGCCCTTCCCAGCGGTTTGACAGATAATGCAGGCGGCTGGCAATAAGCTCTTTGCCAGTGCCGCGCTCGCCAATCACCAGCACCGGTTTTTCCAGCGGCGCTAAGCGTGAAACCTGCTCTAATACTTCCAGAAAGTTATTCGATTCGCCCAAAAGGTTGTCTGAACTGTTCGACATGATGAAATTCGCCACTGATTAATCAATTTCACTACCTTAAGGGATGTTCTGGCGGATGTAAAATAAACAAATGGCGCAAAATCAACAAATTAAAAGTTGGCACGCGAATTGTATTAGTGAAGAGCGCCTCGCGCACCTACACACAAAATTTGAGGAACATCATTATGGGTATTTTTTCTCGTTTCGCCGACATCGTAAACGCTAACATCAACTCTCTGCTGGAGCGCGCCGAAGATCCGCAGAAACTGGTACGCCTGATGATTCAGGAAATGGAAGACACGCTGGTAGAAGTCCGTTCAACCTCAGCCCGCGCGCTGGCCGAAAAGAAACAGCTGCTGCGCCGTATTGAGCAGGCTGACATTCAGCAGGCCGAATGGCAGGAAAAAGCGGAGCTGGCAATCAACAAAGGTAAAGAAGATCTGGCGCGTGCTGCGTTAATTGAGAAGCAGAAGCTGACCGATTTAATTGCTGCACTGCAGCAGGAATCGACCCAGGTTGAAGAGACACTGGAGCGCATGAAAGGCGAGATTGGTGAGCTGGAGAAAAAACTCACTGAAACCCGTGCGCGTCAGCAGGCGTTAACGCTGCGTCATCAGGCGGCATCGTCATCACGTGATGTGCGTCGTCAGCTCGACAGCGGCAAGATTGATGATGCGATGGCACGTTTCGAATCCTTTGAACGTCGCATCGATCACATGGAAGCGGAAGCAGAAAGCCAGCGTTTTGGTAAACCAAAAGGTCTGGATCAGGAGTTCGCCGAGCTGAAAGCCGATGATGAAATCAGCCAGCAGCTGGCCGCGCTGAAAGCCAAAATGAATCGCCCTGAGTGATCGCCACGGGCCTGATTGCGGGCCCGAGTTAAAAATGGTGTTAGTGATTAAGGAGAGTCAATGAGCGCACTTTTTTTAGCCATACCCCTAACGATTTTCGTGCTGTTTGTCGCACCAATTTGGTTATGGCTGCATTACAGCAACAAACGCAACGGCGGCGCCGATTTATCGTCGAGTGACCTCCAGCGTTTGCAACAAATTACCCAGGATGCGCGCCGCATGCGTGAGCGTGTTGAAGCACTGGAAGCCATTTTGGATGCCGAACATCCAAACTGGAGGCAACCATGATGAATGGCCGTAAACTGTGGCGCATTCCGCAGCAGGGCAAAGTACGCGGCGTCTGCGCCGGTATCGCCGAGTACCTCGATATTCCGGTGCGCTTGCTGCGTGTGATTGTGGTGCTGTCGCTGTTCCTTGGGCTGTTTATGTTCACCATCGTCGCCTATTTTATTCTGGGCTTTGTGCTGGACGAGAAACCCGTTGATGCGACATCTGAGCGGGCACCCAGCGCACGTGAACTACTCGATGAGCTGGAAACAACGCTGCAAAGTGATGAGCGAAAAGTGCGTGAAGTTGAACGCTACGTCACTTCAGAAACGTTCAGCGTGCGCAGCCGTTTCCGCCAGATCTAAATTCCCGGGCTTTCGGGCCCATTTCTTCTATTGTGATAAGAGGCTCTATGCAAACTCAACGTTTTACTGCTCTGCGCCGTCGCGCGACACCTGCGTTGATGTCGGCGGGGAAATTTATCATCATTAGTGCAGTAACTTACGGGCCCGGCGGTATCGCTGGCTGGGCGGTGAAATCGGTGGCGCGCCGTCCGCTGCGCCTGTTGCTGGCGGCCGCCCTGGAACCGTTGCTGAGCAAAGCGTTTAAACGCTTATCGGCACGTTTCATCAGGGAGAACGATGAAAAGACTGCAAAATGAATTTGTGGCGTTGATGAACCGCGGTGTTGACCGCCATCTGCGCCTGGCTGTAACCGGGTTGAGCCGTAGCGGCAAAACCGCGTTTATCACTTCGCTGGTTAACCAGCTTCTCAATGTTCACAGCGGCGCACGTTTGCCGCTGTTTTCCGTGGTGCGCGAAGATCGCCTGCTGGGCGTCAAGCGTGTACCGCAGCGTGAACTCGGCACGCCGCGTTTCACCTATGACGAAGGTCTGGCGCAGCTGTACGGCACGCCGCCGATGTGGCCGACGCCGACGCGTGGTGTGAGCGAAATGCGTCTGGCGCTGCGCTATCGTCCGGATGAATCGCTACTGCGCCATTTCAAAGATACTGCCACGCTCTACCTCGAAATTGTCGATTATCCCGGCGAATGGCTATTGGATCTGCCGATGCTGGCGCAGGATTATCTCAGCTGGTCACGCCAGATGGTGGGCTTGCTGCAGGGCGATCGCGCGGGCTGGTCAGCGCAATGGCGCAGCTTGTGCGCCGATATCGATCCTTTTGCGCCCGCCGATGAAAATCGTCTGGCAGCGATTGCCGCAGCCTGGACCGATTATCTGCATCAATGCAAAAGCGAAGGCTTGCACTTTATCCAGCCGGGCCGCTTTGTATTGCCGGGCGATATGGCCGGCGCGCCGGCGCTGCAGTTCTTCCCGTGGCCGCAGGTCGACGAGATGCAGGTGAGTAAGCTGGCGCAAGCGCCTGCGGGCAGCAACTTCGCCATGCTGCAGCAGCGTTTCAACTATTACTGCCAGCACGTGGTGAAAGGATTCTATAAAAATCATTTCCTGCGCTTCGATCGCCAAATCGTGCTGGTCGATTGCCTGCAACCGCTTAACAGCGGGCCGCAAGCGTTCAACGATATGCGCCTCGCCTTAACGCAACTGATGCAGAGTTTTCATTACGGTCAGCGCACGCTGTTCCGCCGCCTGTTCTCACCAGTCATCGATAAGCTGCTGTTTGCCGCCACCAAGGCCGATCATGTGACTTCGGATCAGCACGCCAATATGGTGTCGCTGTTGCAGCAACTGGTGCAGGACGCGTGGCAGAACGCGGCGTTTGAAGGCATCAATATGGATTGCCTTGGTCTGGCCTCGGTGCAGGCCACGGAAAGCGGGCTGGTTGATCATCGTGGCGAGAAGTTACCGGCGTTGCGCGGTCGTCGTTTAGCCGATAATGAAGCGCTGACGTTCTATCCCGGCGAAGTGCCGCCGCGCTTGCCGGGCCACAATTTCTGGCAGCAGCAGGGATTTCAGTTTGAACAGTTCCGGCCGCAGCAGCTGGATGTCGATCGCCCGCTGCCGCACATTCGCATGGATGCCGCACTGGAATTTTTACTGGGAGATAAATTGCGATGAGCGACGAAACACCTTTAAAAGGACGCATAGATTTTGCCCGTCCGCTGACGGTGGAAGCGGAAAAACCGCTGCGCGCCGCCCAAACGTTTAGCGCGGACAGCGAAAAAGCCTTTCTCGCCACGGCAGAAGCCGAGCCGCTGGAAGAGGGCGAAGGCGAAAAAGTGGTGGAAGCCGCGCTACGGCCGAAGCGCAGCCTGTGGCGCAAAATGGTGGGCGTTGGCCTCGCTATTTTCGGCGTCAGCGTGGTGGCGCAGGGCGCGCAAACGCTGCACGATGCGTGGATGGTGCGCGACTGGTTTACCCTCGGCACCGGCATGGCGGGCACACTGATTGTCGCCGCGGGTGCGGGCGCGCTGATTAGCGAATGGCGGCGTTTATATCGTCTGCGACAGCGGGCCGAAGAGCGCGATATTGGCCGCGAGCTGCTGCACAGTCACGGCGTCGGCAAAGGTCGCGCGTTCTGTGAAAAACTGGCGCAACAGGCGCAACTCGATCAGGCGCATCCTGCACTGCAGCGCTGGCATGCGGCGCTGCATGAAACCCACAACGATCGTGAAATCGTCACCTTATACGCCCAACTGGTGCAGCCGGTGCTGGATCGTCAGGCGCGCCGGGAAATTAGCCGTCACGCCGCCGAGTCGACGCTGATGATCGCCGTCAGCCCGCTGGCTTTGGTTGACATGGCGTTTATCGCCTGGCGCAATCTGCGCTTGGTGAACCGCATCGCGGCGATTTATGGCATTGAGCTGGGCTACTTTAGCCGCATCCGCCTGTTCCGCTTAGTGCTGCTCAATATGGCGTTTGCGGGTGCGTCCGAACTGGTGCGCGAAGTCGGGATGGATTGGATGTCACAGGATCTTGCCGCGCGGCTGTCAACCCGCGCTGCGCAAGGAATCGGTGCCGGTTTGCTCACCGCACGCCTCGGCATTAAAGCGATGGAGCTGTGTCGCCCATTACCGTGGCTGGAAGATGATAAGCCGCGTCTGGGGGATTTCCGTCGCGAGTTAATTGGTCAGCTGAAAGAATCCCTGGTAAAAAGTGGGGATAAAGCAGGGCAGGCTGCTAAATAATCAGCACTTGCTTACCTTTCACGCTGCAACTGGCGTGAAAGGTGAAATTATCTGTGTTACCGCGCATATTCGGCGGGATTTTTGTTGGTCGCTCCGCTACACTTCCCTTTATCACCTGCCTCTGGCTGTCAACTTTTCCTGACAGGCCTCTTCTGAGGCGCTGCAAGTTAGCGTATTATCACTAAAATCAAAACCTGACTAAGGCTCATCGCAATGCGTTTGGAAGTTTTCTGCCAGGACCGAATCGGTCTGGCGCGCGAGTTGCTCGACCTGCTGGTTGCCCGCAATATCGACCTGCGCGGCATCGAAATTGCGCCACTCGGTCGCATTTATCTCAATTTTACCGCGCTGGAGTTTGAACCCTTCAGCAATCTGATGGCGGAAATTCGCCGTACACCTGGCGTGACAGATGTGCGTACCGTTTCGTTTATGCCCTCCGAACGCGAGCATCGCGCATTGAGCGCGCTGCTGGTGGCGATGCCAGAACCGGTGATATCCATCGATCTGAAATGTAAAGTCGAGCTGGCCAATCCGGCGGCACAAAATCTATTTACCCTTGATGAACAGAAGCTGCGCAATCAAAACGTTGGCACCTTAATCACCGGCTTCAATTTCCAGCGCTGGCTGGAGAATGAACGCGTTGACGCACAGGCGCAGCATGTGGTGATTCAGGGGCGCGATTTCCTGATGGAAGCGCGGCCGATTTATCTGGCAGAAGAAGAGGGCCAGAGCGATCTGCCTGTCGGCGCGATGATCACCCTGAAATCAACCGCGCGTATGGGCCGACAGCTGCAGAATCTTACCGTTACTGATGAATCGGAGTTCGATCACATCGTGGCGGTTACGCCCAAAATGCGTCAGGTGATCGATCAGGCGCGCAAACTGGCGATGCACGATGCGCCGCTGTTGATCGTGGGCGATACTGGCACCGGCAAAGATATGCTGGCGCGCGCCTGTCATTTGCGTAGCGCACGCGGCAAAAAACCGTTCCTTGCGCTGAACTGTGCCTCATTGCCGGATGATGTGGCCGAGAGCGAGCTGTTTGGTCACGCCGCCGGTGCTTATCCCAATGCGCTGGAAGGCAAAAAAGGCTTCTTCGAGCAGGCTAACGGCGGTTCGGTATTGCTGGATGAGATTGGCGAAATGTCGCCACGCATGCAGACCAAACTATTGCGTTTCCTCAACGACGGCACGTTCCGCCGCGTGGGCGAAGAGCATGAAGTGCACGTTGATGTGCGCGTGATTTGCGCCACGCAGAAGAATTTGATTGAGCTGGTGCAACGCGGTGAGTTCCGTGAAGATCTGTTTTATCGCCTGAATGTGCTGACGCTCAATCTGCCGCCGCTGCGCGAACGTCCACTGGATATTCTGCCGCTCACCGAAATGTTTGTCGCGCGTTTCGCCGATGAACAAGGCTTGCCGCGTCCGCGCCTCTCATCGCAACTGACACCATTCCTGACGCGTTATAACTGGCCGGGTAACGTACGCCAGTTGAAGAATGCGCTGTACCGCGCGCTAACGCAGCTGGAAGGTTACGAGCTGGGGCCACAAGATATTGTGTTGCCAGAGCAGGCGCTGGATGTGTCATTGGGCGAAGAGGCGATGGAAGGTTCGCTGGACGACATTACCAGCCGTTTCGAACGTTCGGTGCTGACGCGTCTCTATCTCTCTTATCCCAGCACGCGCAAACTGGCCAAACGCCTCGGCGTCTCGCATACCGCGATTGCCAATAAGCTGCGTGAATATGGTTTAGGGCAGAAGCGTAACGAGAGCGAGTAGTAGATCGCGTACATCTCGCAACGTCGTTCCGCCTGTAGGGTCGCCATGCATGGCGACCTGGTCCGCAAACGTGCATCTACACTTGCAAGCAGATGTCTTGTCATTGGTCGCCATGAATGGCGACCCTACGGTTATTTAGCTGGTTTTTTCGTCGGGTGCGCGAATATTTACCTGACTTCCTTCTCTCATAAACACCGGAATTTCGCTCAGTGGCGCGGCGACACTGATGCGTTGGCCGCCTTGATAGCACTCGCCATTGCGGGCAATCCATTGCTCGCCAGCAGGTAACCACACTTCACGTTCACGCTGGCCAGCGTGCAGCACCGGCGCGACCAGAAGGTCGCGCCCCAGCAGATACTGATCTTCCACTTGCCAGCTCTCTGGCTGCTGTGGGTAGTGATAGAACAGCGGGCGCATCACCGGATCACCGAGCTCATGCGCTTCGCGCATCAGGCCATCAATATAGGGGCGAATCTGCTCACGTTGCAGCAGGCAGCTTTTCATCAGCGCGTAATTCTCCTCACCGTAACTCCACACCTCATTGGGTGAGCCGCTGTTGCACTGCGCAATGCCGTCGCGCCAGGCTTCGTCAGGTGCAATCTGTGGTTCGCGGTAGCCATGCAAACGCATCACCGGACAGAATATCGCCCACTGGAACCAACGGATCAACAGTTCATGAAACGCCGGATCATGAATGTTCCCGCCCTGAAAACCACCGATGTCGGTGGTCCACCACGGAATACCCGCCATCGCCATATTCAGCCCGGCAGTGAACTGATTACGTAAGGCATGGAACGAAGAGTGAACGTCGCCCGACCAGGCAAGCACGCCATAACGCTGACTGCCCGCCCAGGCGCAGCGCACCAGATTGACGATCTCGCTCTCGCCCTGTTGTTGCAGACCTTCATAAAATCCGCGGGCAAACAGCTGCGGATAGATATTGCCCACTTCCTGTACCGGACCGAGATGATAGCGATAGTTATCAAAATCGTAGGCGCGGTACTCCGGCTCTGCTTCGTCGAGCCAGAAGGTGCGGATGCCGTGGTCATAATAGTTGCGCTTAACTTCCTGCCAGACGAACTCGCGTGCGGCGGGATGCGTGGCGTCAAAAAAGGTGGTGTTGCCCATAAAATCGAGATTCACGGAAACGCCGCGCTCGCTGTTAACCAGCAAGCCTTTGGATTTCATCAGACGATAGTTATCACTGCGGCTATCCACCGTGGGCCACACCGACACCATGGTTTCGATGCCCATCTCTTTTAGCTCCTGCACCATGGCACGCGGATCAGGCCAGTCGCGCGCATCGAAACACCAGGTTCCCTGATTTGGCCAGTGGAAAAAGTCGATGACGATCACCGAGAGCGGCAGCTGCAGGCGGCGATATTCGCGCGCGACTTCCAGCACTTCCTGCTGAGTGCGATAGCGCAGTTTGCATTGCCAGAAACCGGTAGCGAAGCTGGGCATCATCGGCGCAGTGCCTGTAGCGCGGCCATACTGACGCACGATCTCAGCGGGTGTGTCGCCTGCGGTGATCCAGTAATCCATCTGATCGGTTACTTCGGCTTGCCAGCGCGTGCCGTTTTTACCAAAGGTCACTTCGCCGATGGCCGGGTTGTGCCATAGCAAGCCGTAGCCGAGATTAGATACCATAAACGGCACGCTGGCCTGCGAGTTACGCTGCGCCAGCTCCAGCGTGCAGCCTTTTAGATCGAGGCAATCCTGCTGATACTGGCCCATGCCATAGATTTTCTCTTCGGCACGCGCTTCAAAGCGCACGCTAAGCTGATATTTCCCGCCCGGAATCGGTCGAAAGGCGCGCGCATCCAGCTTTAGGGCGCTGATATATTTGTCCTGACTCTTTTCGCTGGCACCGATGCCCACGGTGCTACGCTGACGCCAGAACTCCTCCAGCAGCAATTCGCCGTGCTGATTATAGAAAGCCAGCTGGCCGCGAATATTCAGCGTGGCGGTGATATTGCCGTTACGCAGGCTGAGAGATTCATGCTCGCGCTGGATCTTCACCTCGCAAGCCGCAGGCGATAACAATGCCCAGTCATGGTCGATCAGTTCGGGCTGACAGGTGGCTCGTACTCGCAGGCTATGCGCGCCCCAGGGTTCGATAACCAGCGTCTGACGGTCAAATGTCCAGATAATACGCTGGGATTCGGCGCGTAATTCACTCATGACAACTCCTGTGGTTGTAAAAGGGTGGAAGCAGTTGCAGCCGGTTGGGCTGACACTTTGTGCTGATTGATGGTGCGCATGGTGGCATCGTTGAGTTTGTAGCCGCGCATCGCCAGCGCGCTTAACAGCGACAGCAGGCCGGGAACCACCGAAAACAGCGCCACGATGGCCATCATGGCGGCGGGTTGCTGATGCGGTGCCTGAGCAACGTAACCGCTCAGGCCAAGCGTCCAGCCGACAATCGCGCCGCTGATGGCCATGCCCATTTTCAGTACGGCGAGCAGAGTGGAGAAGACGGTGCCATCGAGGCGCTTGCCCTGACGATATTCACCGTAATCCACCACATCGGCCATCATCACCCACATCAGCGTGGTGGTGACCTGATAGAAGCTGGAGACGATGAATGTCATGCCGACCAACAGCGCCAGCGAGCCGGGCAGAAACACGATGCTGATGCTCAACACGCCAGCAGTGATGGCGCTGAGCGTAAAGGCGGTGATTTTGTTCAGGCGGCGCGTCAGCAGTTTTGCCAGCACGCTACCAACGCTTTTGCCAACAATGTGCGCGGCCAGCAGCCACATGAAGAGGCTGGCATCACCCAGGAAATAGGTGACGTAATACATCATCGCGCCAAGCCGCACCACGCCGAACGAGATATTGCAGAACACCAGCAGCGCGACCACGCGCCACTGATCGTTACGCAGCAAATCGCGCAGATCGGCGAGAAAGTTGCCGTGGTTAGCGGGAGCATTGATACGTTCGCGGGTATTGAGGAAGCAGATAAAAAACAGCAGGGTTGCCAGCGTGGCCATAATCGACATTGCCGCGAAGTAACCATCCAGTTTGTTACCGCCGCCCAGCCAGGTGGCGAGCGGGATCATCAGGAAAGTGGACATCGCGCCGCCTAGCGTGGCGAGAAAGAAGCGCCATGATTGCAGGGAAATGCGCTGATTATCATCGGCGGTGATAATCGCCCCCATCGAGCAGTAAGGAATATTGATGGCGGTGTACATCAGCATCATCAAGCTGTAGGTCACGGCGGCGTAAATCATCTTGCCAGTCAGCGACAGGCTTTCCGGCACCGCATAAATCAACATACAACTGACGCCGAACGGTACCGCCAGCATCAATAGCCAGGGACGGAATTTGCCCCAGCGTGAACGGGTTCGGTCCGCCACCATCCCCATTGCAGGATCGATCACCGCATCGGCGACGCGCGCCAGTAAAAACAGCGTGCCGACAAAGATCGCGGGCAAACCCACCACATCGGTGTAGTAAAAGGTGAGAAAAATAATGACGTTATCGATGGCGATATGGCTGGCCATATCACCGAGGCCGTAACTGAACTTTTCTTTAATGGATAAGCTTGCTTGCATAAACATTCCCGCCTGTCTTTGAATCGCTTAAGGACCATTGACGGTTAGTTATAGGTAGCGAAGCAGCGAGGAACAATTGCGGGATTTGTTACGGGTTTTATGTTTTTTAATTAATGTGATACGGGTAACAAGAATCACAGTAAAAATGCATCAGGGCGGGATGAACTGCTAGGTATCACGATAAATCAACAGGTTGAAAATAGAGCTATCCTGAAGGCGAGCATAAAAAAAGCACCGAAGGGTTAATCATTCGGTGCTTTCAGTCTCACCTGAAAGGTGGGTAAAAATTACTTCAGCGCAGCCAGCGCCGCATCATAGTTTGGCTCTTCGGTGATTTCATTCACCAGCTCGCTGTAAATTACTTTATCGTTTTCATCCAGCACCACCACGGCACGCGCGGTCAGGCCTTTCAGCGGGCCATCAGCAATCGCCACGCCATAGTTTTCTTTGAACTCAGCGCCACGCAGGGAAGAGAGCGTGATCACATTGCTGACGTTCTCTGCGCCACAGAAGCGTGACTGAGCGAAAGGCAGGTCGGAAGAGATGCACAGCACAACCGTGTTGTCCGCTTCACCTGAGCGCTCGTTAAACTTACGCACAGATGCCGCACACACGCCAGTATCAATGCTTGGGAAAATGTTCAGAACTTTGCGTTTGCCTGCATAATTAGCCAGGGATACGTCAGCAAGATCTTTTGCAACCAGGCTGAAAGGTTTAGCTTGCTCGCCAACTTGTGGGAACTGGCCTGCAACCGGCACCGGATTGCCCTGAAAGTGAACAGTCTGAGACATGCGATTTCCTTTTTTAACGATGAAATATCTGACTTTTGAAACGTCAGAACAGGTATAGCGCTTGTTTATGACATAATTTTTAAGGGTTTACGAGCGCATTTCCTGGCGATAATCGAGCCGGCTCGCATTTAAGCGACGGATTTAAGGAGAAATAATGAGAACAGTGAAGAGTTATCCGGAAGCCTGGCCGTTACATTCGCCGTTTGTTATTTCGCGCGGCAGCCGCACCGAGGCGCATGTTGTGGTGGTGGAAATCGAGCAGGATGGCGTTAAAGGCGTTGGCGAAGCGACGCCGTACGCGCGCTACGGTGAAAGTGAGGAATCGGTGCTCAAGCAGATCGCCTCACAGCTGAGCGCATTGCAAAGCGGCATGACGCGAGAAGCGCTGCAACAGGCGTTACCGGCAGGCGCGGCGCGCAACGCCATCGACTGCGCGCTGTGGGATTTGGCGCGTCAGCAGCAAGGTGAAAGTCTGGTGCAATTGTGCGCGGTGCAACTGGCCGACGAGATTGTCACCGCGCACACCATCAGCATTGATACGCCAGATGCGATGGCCAGCAGCGCGCAGGCGCTGTGGCAGCATGGCGCGCGTTTATTGAAAATCAAAATGGACGATCACCTGATCAGCGAACGTTTGGTGGCGATACGCAGCGCGGTACCGGACGCGACTTTGATTGTCGATGCCAACGAATCCTGGCATGCTGAAGGCCTGGCGGCACGCTGTCAGCTGCTGGCCGATCTCAATGTCGCCATGCTGGAACAGCCGCTGTCCGCCGCAGAAGACAGCGCGCTGGGCAACTTTATCCATCCGCTGCCGATTTGCGCCGATGAAAGCTGCCACACGCGTGAAAGCCTGCCGCAGCTGAAAGGGCGCTATGAGATGGTGAATATTAAGCTGGATAAAACCGGCGGATTAACGGAAGCGCTGGCGCTCGCAGAGGCGGCGCAGCAGCAGGGATTCGCGATTATGCTCGGCTGCATGCTTTGCACCTCGCGGGCGATTCGTGCGGCATTACCGCTGACGGCACGCGCGACCTTCGCGGATCTCGACGGTCCAACCTGGCTTGCGGCCGATGTTGAACCGTCGCTGCATTTCTCTCACGGCGTACTCAAGCCGCTGGCTGCCAGCGCAGCAGATTGATCATCGCTTCCAGATAGACTTCGGTGGCTTCGTCCACCGAAATCGGCGGCATCTCGGCGGTAATGCATAACAGGTCGAGGTCGTCGCACCAGCTACCAAACGAACCCGGCGTAGCATAACCCACGCTGCTCACCACCGGCAGCGCGGTCTGCTGCGCCAGCCACTGCGCTAAATCGCTGTGGTGCGGATCGTCAATACAAGCCAGCGGCTCATGCCACGAAACCACCCAACGCGGTTTGATCTGATGAATCAGCTGGCACAGCGCGCGGGTTTCTGGTTCGGAAGAGGGCGCTGAGCCGGTTGAGAGCACCACATCGCGCTCATCCGCTTCGCTGTTCCAGCGATACACCGTGTCGCCATTCTGCCAGTTAGCGGCGGGGAAGTTACGGTTGAGATCGACGCCGTTGGCGTTGGCGCGCAGCCCCAACTGACAACCATCGGGATTGACCGCCAGAATAACGTGATGACGACGCAATGCGTCCGGTAAGGTGCGCATAGCGCCCGATAAGGTGGCAATCGCGGCATTCTCATCGCCGTGCGTGCCAGCAATAATCAACCCGCTTTCGGCATTGGCGGCGGGTGCCGGAAACCACAGCAGCGGCGCGCCCAGCACCGATTGCCCGTATTGTTGCCAGACAGCGTCCAGCTTGCCGCGCAGCGGACGTGGATGGTATGACGACATGACGTTCCTCTATGAAATGCTTCCAACACCGCCAAAAGCCTTCTGGCGCTCAAGGTAAAAATGTGACCGGGAATCCAGCCTCAACATAACGGTAAATAGCCCGCGGGGAAATAGCTATATATCAATCAGCAATTTGCGATAAAGTGCCAAACGTTGCTGGCGACACAATCTCTTCGCGGTCGCCATTTTTTTCGCGTAAAGGAGTGGTGATGAAACTAACGTTCCGCAAGACGCTGTCTGCATTAATTGTAGCCAGTGCAGTCTCACCCGCATTCGCCGCCAACGTGCCGTCGGGCGCACAGCTGGCCAGCACCCAGGAAATCGTTCGCCATATTAAAGATGAACCCGCTTCACTCGATCCGATGAAGGCGGTTGGCTTGCCAGAAATTCAGGTGATGCGCGATCTGTTTGAAGGGCTGACCAATCAGGACGCCCACGGAAAAATCGTGCCGGGCGTGGCGCTAAGCTGGAGCAGCAACGACAACAAAACCTGGATCTTCACCCTGCGCAAAGATGCGCGCTGGTCAAATGGCGAGCCGGTTACCGCGCAGGATTTTGTGTATAGCTGGCAACGTTTAGTTGAGCCGAAGAACAGCTCGCCGTTTGCCTGGTTCGCCGCCTTGAGCGGCATTGAAAACGCGGAAGCGATCACCAAAGGGCAGATAAGCGCCGATAAGCTGGGCGTGACGGCAACCGATGCAACACATCTTAAGGTGACATTGTCACGCCCAGTGCCGTGGTTCCCGAGTATGGTCGCCAATGCCGCGATGTATCCGGTATCGCAGAAAGTGATTGAAAAAGAGGGCGATAGCTGGACGTCACCGGGCAAGCTGGTGGGCAATGGCGCTTATCAGCTGCAGGATCGCGTGGTGAACGAAAAAATCGTGTTGGTGCGCAACGCAAACTATTGGGATGACAAAAAATCGGTGCTGACGAAAGTTACCTTTATCCCAATTAATGAAGAGTCCAGCGCTACCAAACGTTATCGCGCTAACGATATCGATATCACCGAATCCTTCCCGAAAAACATGTATGCGCTGCTGAAGAAAGAGTTGCCTGGTCAGGTGTATACGCCGGATCAGCTTGGCACCTATTACTACGCGTTCAATACCGAGAAAGGGCCAACCGCCGATGTACGCGTGCGCAAGGCGCTGTCGTGGAGTATCGATCGTCGCATCATTGCGGAGAAAGTATTGGGTACCGGCGAGAAACCGGCCTGGCACTTCACGCCGGACGTTACCGCCGGTTTCACCCCGATGAAGAGCTATCTGCAGCAACACAGCCAGCAGGAGCTGAACGCGCAGGCCAAAGCATTGCTGACGGCGGCAGGTTATGGGCCGGGCAAACCGCTGCATTTGACGCTGCTCTACAACACGTCGGAAAGCCATCAGAAAATCGCTATCGCGGTGGCATCGATGTGGAAAAAGAATCTCGGCGTGGATGTCACCTTGCAAAATCAGGAGTGGAAAACCTATATCGACAGCCGTAACAGCGGCAGTTTCGATGTGATCCGCGCCTCGTGGATCGGCGATTATAACGAGCCTTCAACCTTCCTCAGCCTGCTGACCTCGACGCACACCGGCAATATCGCGCGCTTCCGCAGTGCCGATTACGATGCGGTGATCACCAAAGCCAGCACCGAAACCAGCGTTGCGGCGCGTAACACCGATTACAACAAAGCCGAGCAGATCATCGCCGATCAGGCACCGATCGCACCGATCTACCAATATACCAATGGCCGCTTAATCAAGCCGTGGGTGAAAGGTTATCCGATCACCAATCCAGAAGACGTGGCGTACAGCCGCGAGCTGTGGATTGAAAAGCATTAATCCCGCACATCCGCAGGCGGTGATTGTGACCGCCTGTCATCTTTGCTCACAGCCTGATGATTGCAACTGGTCTGCGCCACGCTAGACTGTATCGTATTGATTTTGATAGTGAGGCGAGTTCGTGAACGTCATTGAAGGAAAAGCGTTACAAGTATCCGATGCCATTGTGTCCTGTCAGCTGGATGGCGCAGGCGGCATGATCCCCATCGAAGATAAAGACGTCATCAACTGCGAACGTCCCTGCTGGTTGCACCTCAATTACACCCAACGGCAAAGTGCGGAATGGCTGCAAAACACGCCGCTGATCCCCGATTCGGTGCGTGACGCGCTGGCGGGCGACAGCATGCGTCCGCGCGTGACGCGGCTCGGTGACGGCTTCATGATTGTGCTGCGCAGCGTGAACCATAACGCCGATTCACGTCCCGACCAGCTGGTGGCGATGCGCGTGTTTATCAACGACAAGCTGATTGTTTCGACGCGCCGTCGCAAAGTGTACGCCATCGATGCCGTGTTGACCGATCTGCAAAACGGTAACGGTCCGGTTGATGGCGGCAGCTGGCTGGTGGATGTGTGCGATGCCTTAACCGATCACGCCAGCGAATTTATCGAAGAGATGCACGATAAAATTATCGAGCTGGAAGATGCGCTGATGAATCAGGAAGTGCCAGCGCGCGGCGATTTGGCGCTGCTGCGTAAACAGCTGATTGTGATGCGTCGTTATATGGCACCGCAGCGCGATGTCTATGCGCGGCTGGCCATCGAGAAGATGGCGTGGATGAACGACGACGACCGCCGCCGCATGCAAGAAGTTGCCGATCGCTTAGGTCGCGGATTGGACGATCTCAATGCAGGCGTGGCGCGTACCTCGATTCTGGCAGATGAAGTGGCGTCCATCCTTGCGGAATCGATGAACCGCCGCACTTACACTATGTCGTTGATGGCGATGATCTTCCTGCCGGCCACGTTTCTTACCGGTTTATTCGGCGTCAACCTCGGCGGCATTCCCGGCGGCAATTGGGCGCTGGGTTTCACCGCGTTCTGCGTGCTGCTGCTGGCGATGGTTGGCGGCGTGGCGATATGGCTGAAAAGGCGGAAATGGTTGTAAGGCAGAAAAGCGGATTAAACCTGATCGATATCAATATCCCGCCAGGGCAATCGGGGCAAACTCTTTCCCGCAGGTGAATGCAACGTCAAGCGATGGGCGTTGCGCTCCATATTGTCTTACTTCCTTTTTTGAATTACTGCATAGCACATTTGATTCGTACGACGCCGGCCTATCCGCCGGCTTTTTTTTGCCCGCTTGGCTTGCTCGGCTAACCTTTCCTATGCTTAAAGGACATTCAGCGACAAGGAGAAGGGCATGCAAGAGATCATTGCCAGCGAACCGATTCCTACCGATCCACCACCGATTCCCGAACCGATTCCACAACCGCAGCCAATACCACCCGCACAGCCTCCGTACGATCCCGAATTTCCACCGATCCAGGATCCACCGCCGCACCGCTAATAAAAAAGGCGCGTAGCCGAAGCGACGCGCCTTTTTTACAGCAAAATCGATTACTTAATTTCCAGCACATCAAGACGCACGCGAAGATTCGGCGCGTCGTCCTCTTCTGGCTGCCAGCCCGCAGGCTGCACCGGCAGGCTTTCGCGATCAAACGCCAAATCACCACCATCCACCACGGCATCACCGTGTTTGATGCCTTTGAAATCGAACAGATTGATGTCGGCCATATGTGATGGCACCACATTCTGCATCGCGGTAAACATGGTTTCGATACGGCCTGGATAACGCTTATCCCAGTCGCGCAGCATGTCGGCAACCACCTGACGTTGCAGATTCGGCTGCGAACCGCACAGGTTGCACGGAATGATCGGGAACTGGCGCGCTTCTGCAAAACGAATGATGTCTTTCTCGCGGCAATAAGCCAGCGGACGAATCACGATATGTTTACCGTCATCGCTCATCAGTTTTGGTGGCATGCCTTTCATCTTGCCGCCGTAGAACATGTTGAGGAACATGGTCTGCAGGATATCGTCGCGATGGTGACCTAAGGCGATTTTGCTACAACCCAACTCGGTGGCGGTGCGATACAGAATACCGCGGCGCAGACGCGAACAAAGCGAGCAGGTGGTTTTGCCTTCAGGAATCTTATCTTTAACGATGGAATAAGTGTCTTCGTTAACGATGTGATACTCAACGCCCTGTTGTTCCAGATAGGCTGGCAGAATATGTTCGGGGAAACCGGGCTGTTTCTGGTCGAGATTCACCGCCACCAGCGAGAAGTTCACCGGCGCGCTCTGCTGCAAATTACGCAGGATCTCCAGCATGGTGTAGCTGTCTTTACCACCGGACAGACAAACCATGATGCGATCGCCTTCTTCAATCATGTTGAAGTCAGCAATGGCTTCGCCCACGTTGCGACGCAAACGCTTCTGCAGTTTGTTGAGGTTGTACTGCTCTTTCTTTGTTACTTCTTGATTTTCTGACATTATTTTCACGCTTGAGAGTGAAGGCGAGGGCCGTTAGCGGCTGAAGTCATCTTCAGCGGCAATAAACCCTATAAACATGACTGCGTATGGTACGGATTGCGGGCGCGAATGCTAGCCTGAAGTGATCTCTTTTCTGAGGATAACGCACTAGCACGCCTTGCCATAACGACGGTAATGCTCATCAGTTAAGCGTCTTTCGGTCACCATAAATGGCGACCCTATAAGATTTTCGTAGGGTGCGCATTCATGCGCACCTGCATACATAGGCAATTTACTGCTTAAGCGCTGGGCTTTTTCATCTACTCGCTTTTCTCCGTTTTCCCTGCTAACTCGGCCAGCCGTTGATAACGCTGACTGGCGGCTTCCGTTGCATCGCGCCACAGCTGCGATGCTTCTTCTGGCCGCTGGGTTTGCAACTGGCGGAAACGCTGCTCGTTCATTAAGGCCTGTTCCAGTTCCGAGGTCGGCGCACGCGAATCCAGCGCCAGCGCGGCTTTGCCTTGCTCGGCGCGTCGTGGATCAAAGCGATAAAGCGGCCAGAAACCGCTGGTGGTCAGCAGGCGCATCTGCTCGTGGCTATAAGCCAGATCGTAGCCATGCTCTTCACACGGGCTGTAAGCGATGATCAGCGAGGGTCCCGGCCAGGCTTCCGCTTCCTGAATCGCTTTCACCGTTTGATTGAGCTGCGCGCCCAGCGAAATCTGCGCCACGTACACATGCCCGTACAGCAGCGTCGACATGCCGAGATCCTTACGCGCCTTGCGTTTCCCTTGTTCGCCAAACTTGGTCACCGCGCCGAGCGGCGTCGCTTTTGAGGCCTGGCCGCCCGTATTCGAGTAGCACTGCGTATCCAGCACCAGCACGTTGACGTTTTCACTCAGGCTCATAACGTGATCGAGGCCGCCGTAGCCAATGTCGTACGCCCAGCCATCGCCACCAATCAGCCAGACCGATTTCTCCACCAGCGCATCGGCTGCATCGTTTAACGCTTTGGCTTCAGCTTGCGGTGAAGCCGCGAGCAGGGCGCGCAGCTGTGAAATCTGCTCGCGTCGTTGCGAAATAGTGACATTGTCACCTGTTAATGCGTCAACTAAAGCCGCTGGTAATTGCGCCGCGCATTGCTCCAGCAACCTCAGCGCGCGCTGTTTCTGCTGGTCGACGCTCAAGCGGAAGCCCAGACCAAATTCGGCGTTATCTTCAAACAACGAATTCGCCCACGCCGGACCGCGACCTTCAGCATTGGTGGTGTAAGGCGTGGAAGGCAGATTGCCGCCATAAATGGAGGAGCAGCCGGTGGCATTGGCAATCAGCAGACGATCGCCATACAGCTGCGTCAGCAGTTTGATATAGGGCGTTTCCCCGCACCCCGAGCAGGCACCGGAATATTCAAACAGCGGCGTAATCAGCTGCGAGGTGCGGATATCAATACGTTCCAGCTGCTCGGCGGTGATCTCCGGCAGCGCGAGGAAGGCAGCGTAATTGACCTTTTCCGTCTCAACATGCTCCAGCCGTGATTTCATGTTGATAGCTTTGATTTCCGGATGTTGGCGGTCGCTGGCCGGGCACACTTCCACACACAGATTGCAGCCGGTGCAATCTTCCGGCGCTACCTGCAGCACGTATTTCTGTCCACGCATATCGCGCGATTTCACATCCAGAGAAGCGAGCGAAGCTGGCGCATCGTCCAGCGCTGCAGGATCAACCACTTTGGCGCGAATCGCCGAGTGCGGACAAGCGGCGACGCAATGGTTGCACTGGGTACAGAGATCGGGCTGCCAGATCGGCACGGCTTCGGCGATATTGCGCTTTTCCCATTGCGTGGTGCCAACTGGCCAGGTTCCATCAGGCGGCAGCGCCGAAACCGGCAGTTTATCGCCAAGGCCGGCCAGCATCGCTGCGGTGACGGTTTTGACGAAATCTGGCGCGCTATCGGATACCACCGGCGGGCGATGCGGACTGCGATCGTCTACCGGCTGCAGCGGCACCCTCTGCAGCGCTTGTTGTGCCATCGCCAGCGCCTGCCAGTTGCGCTGCACCAGCTCTTCGCCTTTGCTGCTGTAGCTGCGCGCAATGGCGTTTTGCAATTCAGATAATGCGCTATCGCCCGGTAAAATCTGGGTCAGCTGGAAAAAGGCCATCTGCATCACGGTGTTGATGCGCGCGCCCAGCTGGCATTCGCGGGCGATACGCGCAGCGTTGATCACATAGAAGCGCGCCTGTTTATCGTTGAGCTGGCTCTGCACTTCCTGCGGCAGGCGTGGCAACACTTCCTCAGCGCTGTAAGGCGTATTGAGCAGAAAAATCCCGCCCGGTTTAAGCTGATCGAGCATCGAATACTTGTCGATAAACTGCAGCTGATGGCAGCCAATAAAGTCGGCTTGCTGAATCAGGTAGGCGGATTGAATCGGATATTCACTGACGCGCAGATGGGAAACCGTCAGGCCGCCGGCTTTCTTCGAGTCGTAGACAAAATAACCCTGCACGTGCCACGGCGTAACGTTACCGATTATCTTCAGGTTGTTTTTACTGGCGCTGACGCTGCCGTCGCTGCCCAAACCATAAAATAGTGCTTCGAGCCGTGCGCGATTGGGCACGATATTGGCTTCCAGCGGCAGCGAAAGATGGGTGACGTCATCGTAAATGCCGACGGTAAAGCGCGCCGGCGGTTGATCGCGCTGCAAGGCACGAAACACCGCCAGCACCGCATCGGGTGCAAACTCTTTCGACGACAAACCATAGCGACCGCCGATCACCTTCGGCAGCGACGCGCGTTCGCCGCGGCTGTAGGCTTCTGCCAGCGCGGTCATCACATCCAGGAACAACGGTTCGCCGAGCGCGCCGGGCTCCTTGGTGCGATCGAGCACCGCAATTCGTTGGGCGGAAGCGGGGATCTTTTGCAGCAAATGCGCCGCCGAAAACGGGCGATAGAGGCGCACCTTCACCAGCCCGACTTTCTCGCCGCGCTGCAGCATCTCATCAATCGCCTCTTCAGCCGTGCCGCAGCCAGAGCCCATCATCACAATTACGCGCTCGGCCTGCGGGTGGCCGTAAAACTCAAACGGCTGATAGTGGCGGCCGGTATTTTCGCCAAATGCGGTCATTGCTGCCTCAACGTGCTGGGTGCAATCCTCGTACCAGCGGTTGGTGGCTTCGCGTGACTGGAAATAGGTATCAGGATTGGCGGATGTGCCGCGAATCGTTGGACGATCCGGCGTTAACGCACGGGCGCGATGGGCGTTAATCGCCTCGGCGGGCATCAGCGCCTGCAAGGTTTCATCGCTGATCGGCACGATCTTGTTGATCTCGTGCGAGGTGCGGAAGCCATCGAAGAAGTGGATAAAAGGGATGCGGCTATTCAGTGAGGCGATTTGTGAAATCAGGGCAAAATCCTGTGCTTCCTGCACGCTAGAGGCGCAGAGCTGCGCGCAGCCCGTTTGCCGCACCGCCATGACATCGGAGTGATCGCCAAAAATCGACAGCGCGTGCGTCGCCACGGTACGCGCCGCGACGTGCAGCACAAACGGCGTCAGCTGGCCCGCCAGTTTGTAGAGCGTCGGGATCATCAACAGCAATCCCTGCGAAGAGGTGAACGTGGTTGAGAGTGCGCCGGTTTGCAGTGCGCCGTGCACCGTGGCAATCGCGCCGCCTTCAGATTGCATCTCGACCACGCGCGGCACATCGCCCCAGATATTACGGCGGCCTTCGCCTGACCAGCTATCCGCCAGCTCGGCCATGGTGGAGCTGGGCGTGATGGGATAAATAGCAATCACTTCACTGGTGCGGAAGGCGACCGAAGCCACTGCACCGTTACCGTCGACGGTAATCATAAATCGTCCTTTGCTACGCTGAGAAACCCGCAAAATTTACGGGGGTTATCAGTTCAGTTTAGCAAAGGGCTATGACGCGACTTTTTCATCTGTGTGCTGGCGAGATGGCAGCGCACCGCAATCTAACATTGATGATTTTTACATCATCTCGAGCGACTGAACGCCTTTGATTTCCATCAATTTGTCATAGATGTTATGCATCGGCGTACGTCGTGACAATGTCACTTCTACGCTCAGTTCACACAGGCCAACCTCTTCATCACGGTTCACCACAGCGATATGGCCGTAACGCACATTCTCGCGTTGCAGCACCAGCAACACCAGCGGCACGCTTTTCGGTTTGAGGTGCACCAGCAGCGTATGATGACGGCCAATCAGCCAGTGACTGATGCGACGGAACGTCTCTAGCACCACCAGCGCCAGTACGGTGCCGTAAATGCCGATTTCATACATGCCGCTACCGATCACCAGACCAATCGCCGCCGTTACCCATAAACCGGCGGCGGTGGTGAGACCTTTCACCACTTGCTTCTGAATAATGATGGTACCGGCGCCGAGGAAGCCCATGCCGCTCACCACCTGCGCCGCAATACGACTGGGATCGAGCGCCACATGGTCGCTGACTAACATGTCGGCAAAGCCATATTTCGATACCAGCATAAACATCGCGCTGCCGATACCGACCAGAATATGCGTGCGCAATCCGGCCTCTTTGGCGCGTAGCTGCCGTTCCAGGCCGATCAGTCCGCCGAGAATCCCGGCCAGCGCGATGCGGATAAGCATATCCGTCAACATCGTTCTCTCCTTAATTGTTGATAAACAGACATTCCGCCGGGTGAAAAGGGCGGAAACATCTCAAACAGGATAATTCTGCTTGCAAACAATGAAATTAAATTTTGTAAAAAGCTGTGTCGCCTATCGATCCCTCACCGCACCTGACATATGCTGGTGCGACTTTTTCGCTCAATCCCCGGAGCCCCATCGATGAAAGCCGCTCTCTTCCTGCTGGCTGGCGCCACCTTGTTACTTTCTGCCTGCAGCAGCAACAGTGACAACGAACCGCCGCAACAAGCTACTGCCGCCCACGTACAACCGCGCGTTGTGATGTCATCAATGGCTGAAGTGAATTGCAGTAATGCCGGGGGATCGCTGGCGTTTTCGCGTCAGTTAGACGGTTCACGCATCGGTATGTGCCAGTTGGCGAATGGTCGTCGCTGTGACGAGCAGGCGCTGATGGGTGGAAGCTGCGCCCGCTAAGGCAGGCGCAGAAGGGTTAAGCGGTGACCTGATTCGGGCTGGTTTCGCCGCGTTCCAGCTGCTGCAAGTTGCTGAGCGTGGTTTCTGAAATTGCCGTCAAGGCTTCGGCGGTCAGGAAAGCCTGATGGCCGGTGAACAGCACGTTGTGACAGGCCGACAGACGACGGAACACATCATCCTGAATCACGTCATTCGATTTATCTTCAAAGAACAGATCGCGCTCGTTTTCATACACATCCATCCCCAGCGAACCAATTTTCTGCTGCTTCAGCGCATCGATCGCCGCCTGTGAATCAATCAAACCGCCACGGCTGGTGTTGATGATCATCACGCCATCTTTCATTTGGCTGAACGCCTGCGCGTTAAGCAGATGGTGGTTTTCCGGCGTAAGCGGACAGTGCAGCGTAATCACATCGGCTTCGGCGAACAGCGTTTTGAGATCGACATATTCCGCGCCCAACTCCAGCGCCGCCTGGCTTGGATAGGGATCGAACGCTAACAGACGCATGCCAAATCCCTTGAGGATACGCATCGCCGCGATACCAATCTTGCCGGTTCCGACCACGCCCGCGGTTTTGTTATGCATGTTGAAGCCGGTTAAGCCATCCAGCGAGAAGTTGGCGTCGCGCGTGCGTTGATAGGCGCGGTGAATGCGACGATTCAGCGTCATCATCAGGCCAACCGCATGTTCCGCCACCGCTTCTGGCGAATACGCCGGAACGCGCACCACGTTTAAGCCCAGCGCTTTCGCCGCCGCCAGATCGACGTTATTGAAACCGGCACAGCGCAGCGCAATGTGCTTCACGCCCAGCGCCGCCAACTCTTCCAGCACTTCTTTGCTGGCATCATCGTTGACGAAAATACACACCGCATCACAGCCCGCGGCGTTTTTCGCCGTCGCCGGTGTCAGCAGGAAGTCAAAAAACTGCAGCTCAAATCCGTAGCTGCCGTTGACGTGTTCGAGGTATTTCTGGTCGTAATGCTTGGTGCTGTAAACCGCAACTTTCATTGTTTCGCTCCTGAAAAATGCAACGTCGGTATCACAACAGGATAACGTTTTCCGCGTCATTTTGCTGTTCTTCAGCCAGACTATGTCGCTAACACCTTCATTTGCCGGACGTAACATGCCATCATTTGGCTCCTCGTCAGGATTGTGTAAAGAACAGGAACGTTAACTGCCATGACGCGTGGCCTTCGCCGAACACTTGCTGCGCTGCTGGCGCTGATACTGCTGCTATTGGGATTGCTGCTGACGCTCACGCAATGGTTGCCGCGTCTGGCCGGTATTTGGCTGCCCGAAAATACCCGCGTTGAACTCAACGGCACGCCGCGCTGGCAGCAAGGCGCGCTGCATTTCCCGGCGGTGCGCTATCTGGCGGGCGATTGTGAACTGGCAAACGTCAGCGATGCGGCGCTCGGCTGGCAGCAAAAGCGCTGGCAGCTCAGCGCGGGGGAAGTCCAACTCAACAGCGACTGCCTGCAATCGCTGCCGCACAGCGAAGCCAGCGGTGCGCCGCGCAGCCTGGCCGACTGGCAGAAGATGTTGCCTGGTGCCGATGTGCATCTGCAAAAAATCACCATTCTGCCGTGGCAGCAATATGCCGGTCGTTTCGATCTCACCTTAGATAACGATGTGCAGCGGCTGCATTATCAGGGCGACAACCTCAATGTAGATGCGCGGTTGCAAGGCCAGTTGCTGCAAATTGCCCAGCTGCAGCTCAGTCATCCTTTACTGCCCAAACCGCTCAATCTGCATGGCGATGTCACCTTGCCAACCTTTGCCGATGGCTTGCCGGTGGCGGGCGAACTCAGCGCCGATCTCAATGTAGTGCAGTGGCCGCGGCCGCTGGCGTTGACGCTCAACTGGCAGCAACAGCAAGGCACCTTGACGGTGAAGCAGCAGGATGACGATCAGCCGCTGCTGCAACTGCCGTGGCAGGTCGACGAGCGGCAGATTCGTATTACGCAAGGTCAATGGCGCTGGCCGCAGGCCGATCAGCCACTGTCGGGTGGCATGGCAGTAACGCTGGAAAACTGGCAACAAGGCATGGAAAACACGCTGGTTAGCGGGCGATTCAACTTGCTGACGCAAGGGCGCGGCGGCAAAGGCAATCTGGTATTGAGCGTTGGCCCGGGCAAACTGAGCATGGTCGATAGCGCCTTGCCGTTCCAGTTGACCGGCGAGAGCAAATTCGCCGATCTGCAATTGTTTGGCAGCATGCCCGGCTTACTGCATGGCGTGCTAACCGATCCGCAGTTGACCCTGAAACAAGGTGCGCTGCTGCGTTTGCGCGGTCGCTTGCTCTCAACGCTGGAAGTGGATGAAGCGCGCTGGCCGCTGGCGGGCGTGACGGTGGCGTCGCGCGGTATTAATGGTCGCCTGCAGGCAATACTAAAGGCGCACGATCCCAGCTTTGGTCGTTTCAGATTGCATCTCGATGGCCGCGCCAGCGATTTCTGGCCAGACAGCGGCGTGTGGAACTGGCGTTATTGGGGTGATGGCCTGATCGAGCCGCTCACCGCCAAATGGGACGTGAAGGGCACCGGCAGCTGGCAGGACACTTTGATCAGCCTCGACACGCTGAATACCGGTTTCGATCAGCTGGCGTACGGCATGGTGCAAGTCGCTAAACCGCGCCTGACGCTCAGCGCGCCGGTACGCTGGCAGCGCGATCCTGCGCATCCGGCGTTTAACGGTGGCTTCACGTTGAAATCCGGGCAAACCCAGTTCAGCTACGGCGGCTGGCTGCCGCCATCAGAACTCAATTTTGAAGCTAAAGGCAGCGATCCCAGCCAGTTTATCTGGCGCGGTCAGCTGCTGGCGGAGGATATTGGCCCGGTACGCGTACATGGCCGCTGGGATGGTGAACGTCTGCGCGGCGAAGCCTGGTGGCCGGCGCAATCTTTGACGGTGTTCCAGCCGCTGCTCAGCAGCGATTTGAAGATGCGCATTCAGTCGGGTGAGCTGCGCGCGCAGGTGGCATTCTCGGCGGCCAGCGAGCAGGGCTTTGAAGCGGGCGGTCACTGGACGGTGAAAAACGGCAGCCTGTGGATGCCGGACAGTGAAATCAACGGCATCGATTTCTCGCTGCCGTTCCGCCTGAAAGATCATCAATGGCAGCTTGGACGGCGCGGCCCGGTTTCACTGCGTATCGCCGAAGTAAAAAATCAGTTCTCGCTGCAAAACATCACCGCCGATTTGCAAGGTCACTATCCGTGGCAGGAGCGCCAGCCGTTAACGCTCAGCAACGTCAATCTTGATCTGTTAGGCGGACACGTCAGCATGCCCGAGCTGCGCATGCCGCAGCATCAAGCGGCACGCGTCTCGCTAAAGGAGATCAATCTCAGCAAGCTGGTCAGCGCAATTAAACCCAAGCAGTTTGCCATGTCCGGCAAGGTGAATGGCGAGTTGCCGCTGTGGGTGAATAATCCGCAATGGCTGATTGAAAAGGGCTGGATCGCCAACAGCGGTCCGCTGACCTTCCGGCTGGATAAAGACATGGCGGATGCGATTGTCAGCAATAACTTCGCAGCCGGAGCGGCGCTGGATTGGCTGCGCTACATGGAAATCTCGCGTTCATGGGCCACCCTCGATCTGGATAACTTCGGCAATCTGATCATGCAATCGGAAGTGAAAGGCGTCAGCCAGTTCAGCAACCGCCGACAGACCGTTAATCTGAACTACCGGCATCAGGAAAATCTGTTCCAGCTGTGGCGCAGCCTGCGCTTTGGCGATAATTTGCAATCCTGGGTGGAGCAAAATGCCACCTTACCCTCGAAGAAGGATCCCCAACCATGAGCCTCAGGGCATTACTGGTGCTGGCAGCCTGGCTGCCGCTGATCAGCTGCGTGCCGCGCATTGAAGTTGCGGCGCCGAAAGAGCCAATCACCATCAATATGAACGTCAAAATTGAGCATGAGATTCACATCAAGGTGGATAAAGATGTGGAAGCGCTGCTGAAGAATCAGAGCGGACTGTTTTGAGGAGAAGCATGATGAAACGCAAGGGGATCGCGCTGCTTGCGGCGCTGCTGCTGATGCCGTCTGCCTGGGCGCTCACGCTGGATGAGGCGCGTCAACAAGGGCGCGTGGGCGAAACGCTCAGCGGCTATGTGGCGGCGCGTCAGCAGGACGAAGAAACGCTGGCGCTGGTTAAGCGCATCAACGAAGGTCGCCTGCAGCAGTATCAGCGCGTGGCGCAGCAAAATAACCTGACCGCCAGCGAAGTGGCGCGCATTGCCGGCGAGAAACTGGTGAACCGCGCGGGTAGCGGCGAGTATGTGCGCGGCATCAATGGGCAGTGTCTGCGTAAATAAAGCGACTTGTTTTTACAGCGGCTGCCGGGCAAAGGCCGCTTTCAGCGCATCAATCGCACATCTTAGCCGCTGCGGCATCGCGGCGGTTTTCAACCACACAGCATAAATCGGCAGGCTATTGCTGCGCGTCTCCGGTAATACCTCAATCAGTTTTTTGTCCGCAATATCGCGACTGACCAGCCAGCGTGGCAGTTGCGCGATTCCATAACCTTCCAGCGTTGCGGCGTAAACCGCACTCATGCTGCTGAAGCGCAACCGTTCGTCTGGCTGCCAGTAAACGTTCTCCTCCTGTGCATTTTTAAGCAGCCACGGCTGAGAACGTCCCTGTTCCAGTAATGTCAGATGCGGAAAATGGGCTAACTCATCCAGCCGAATCGGCGGTGTAGCGGCTTTGAACAATGCAGGCGCAGCGCACAACAGCAGCGCCTGCTGGCCGATCAGTCGCGCGGTGAGATCGGCGTGGTTTCCGGGCGCGCCGATGCGGATGGCGAGATCGACGCCTTCTGCAGCAAGGTCAACGCGCTGGGTTGAAAGCCGCACATCAAGCGCCAGTCCTTGCCATCTCTGAGTCAGAGGAAGCAACACCGGCATCACCCATTTTTCGCCCAGCAAAGGCGGAGCCGCAACGCGCAGCTGGCCTGTGGGTTCACTGGCGTGTGCCATCAGGCGATTTTCCGCCGCGTCGAGGCTGGCAAGGATCTGCAGACAGTCGTTATAAAAGCGTTCGCCTTCGCTGGTAAGCGACAGCGAACGAGTGGTGCGCTGGAACAATTTCACCTGCAGGCGCGATTCGAGTCGGGCGACTGCTTTCCCTACCGTGGAGCGCGACAAGCCCAGTTGCTCAGCAGCCAGACTAAATCCTCCCGCCTGCGCGGCCTGCACAAAGGCCCGGATGCTGTTCAGCCTGTCGGTGTTAATCATAATACGATCTTCTCTGGCGATTTTAATTCGTCAGTATGGCGAAAAAGTAGCGTAACTGGAGAATTTAATTCGTGTCAGTCTAGCGATTTATGCATCAGGATCCTCGCATGACAACTTCTCCGGCAACCTTAATCCGACTACAAATCGGTATCTGCCTGGCCAGTTTTCTTGGCTGTATTGATTTCACTATCGTTAATACCGCATTGCCGGCGATTCAGCACCACTTTCACAGCGATCTCGCCAGCGTGCAGTGGGCGATGACGCTCTTCGTTATGGCGCTGTGCTGCTGCATGGTGATGTCGGCCAGGTTGGCGGAACGTTTCGGCGCACGGCGAATTTTATATGCCGGGATGCTGCTCTTCGGCGCAGCGTCGTTGGGAGCGGGATTAGCATCGAACTTGATGGTGCTCAATCTCTGCCGCTTGCTACAGGGTGCGGGATGCGCGGTGCTGTATACCGTCAGCGCCAGCATTCTGGTTGAGGCGATGCCAGAAGCAAAGCGCGGTGGCGCGCTAGGATTGCTGTTTGCCGCGAACGGATTGGGGTTGGCATTGGGGCCGGTTGCTGGCGGCGTGTTGGTGAGTTGGCTCGGCTGGCGCGCGGTTTTTCTGCTTAATGTGCCGCTTATTCTGCTGAGCTTTGTTTTTTGCCGCGACAGCATCGCGGCATCCATCAGACATCGCGAAACCCAGCTGGATTTGCCGGGCTGGCTGCTGATGACCGCCGCACTGATCCCGCTGCTGATCTGGACAAGTCACGTCACACATTGGGGCCTGGTGAGCTTGCCTGCCGTTTTGGCGCTGGGGTTATCGCTGTTGTTTTTGCTGGCATTTGTCATGATTGAAAGGCGTACGCCACACCCGGTGATCGACTTCCGCATGCTGCGAAACAGCGGCTTTGCAGCCGCCTGTTTACTGTCGGTGCTGCTGGCGATTTTCTATTGCTCCGCCTTTATGTTGTTGCCGTTTCGGCTACTGACGCTCTTTCATTTCAACGCCGCCCAGCTTGGTCTGATGTTGCTGCCGGTGACGCTGGTGATGGCGTTGATATCTCCCTTTGCAGGCCGTCTTGCCGACCGTTACAGCAGTTGGCCGGTGATGGCGGCGGGATTTGCCTTGCTCACGGCTTCCGCACTGCTGCTGAGCATCAACAGCGCATCGTTAGTACCGATCATCACCGCGTTTGTGCTGATGGGCGCAGGCTGGGGCGCTATCCTCGGGCCTTCCGTTGCGGCTGCGCTCGGCGCGTTACCTGCGTCCCGGCACGCGCAGGGCATTGGCATTTCATGGACGCTGCATAATCTCGGCGGTGTGCTGGGCCTGGCGATTGCCACGCAGATTTATCAAACCGGCGGCGAAACGGCAGGTTTTCAATGGGTGATGTGGGGATTAGCGGGCGCGGGGCTGCTGGGGATGTGGGTGGCGTTAAAAGCTGGAAGTCGCGCCAGCGTAGCAGTGGCTGACGCCGGTTGATCAGGATAAATAACATGATGTTCTTGACCACACAGCAACATGACGCATTCTGTTCATTCACGAATGGAAAAGAGATAGCCGAATGCAGAAGCCTCTAACTACAACGGATGCACAGAAGCGCGCCTTAATCGCCGGTTCAGTGGGCAATTTCATAGAATGGTACGAGTTTGCGGTGTATGGCTTTCTCGCTACGGTGATCGCGCAGAATTTCTTTCGCCTGCAGGGCGAAGCCGAGCTGACGGGCATTATTCTGACCTACGCATCCTTCGCCATCGCCTTTTTCTTCCGTCCGTTGGGCGCGATATTTTTTGGCCGCATGGGCGATCGTATTGGCCGCAAGCCGACGCTGATTTTTGTCTTGATCATGATGACGCTGGTGACAACCGCGATCGGCTTTATTCCCACCTATGCCAGCATTGGCGTGGCGGCGCCGCTTATCATCACCGGGCTGCGCATTCTGCAGGGCTTGTTTGCCGGAGGAGAATACGGCGGCGCGGTGTCATTGATGACGGAATTTGCCCCCAAAGGGCAGCGTGGACGTTACGGTGCGTGGCAATCATTCACTGTGGCGTTGGGCCTGCTGGCGGGCGCTGGCATTGTCGCGTTGCTGTCGGCGGTGTTGAGTGTGGATCAGATGCACAGTTGGGGCTGGCGCATTCCCTTCTTTCTCGCCTTGCCGATGGGAATTGTGGCGCTGTGGCTGCGGTACAGCATGGAAGAAACGCCCAGCTTTGTGCGTCAGCAGCAAACGCAAAAAACGCATCAGCCAGCGGCGGTCAGCGCCAGTTTTGGCGCGACGCTCAGGATTATCTTGCTGGCAATCAGCCGTGTGATGGTGTGGTCAGCGGCGGGTTATACCTATCTGGTGATCATGCCAACCTATCTGCAATCTTCGCTGCACACAGGCTTTAACCAGGCGCTGTTGATTGCGGTGATCTCCAATCTTGGCTTTGCCGCCACCATCATCCCAGCGGGCATTCTCAGCGACAAAATCGGACGCCGCAGCGTGATGGTTATCGCGGCATGCTTGTTGCTAGTGCTGGCATTACCGTTACTGAAAGTGCTGCAGGCCGAATCTTCAACGCTGTTGATCAAGGCGCTGGTAGTGTTTATAGCGGGTGGAATAGTGGGATTGCTGGCAGGACCGGGCCCGGCAATGTTAGCTGAAATGTTCCCCACGCGCGTCCGCTATACCGGGCTGGGGCTGGCCTATTCACTCTCTAACGCGGTTTTCTCGGGTTGTGCCGGACTGATTATCACCTCCCTGATAAAGCAAACGGGGAATCTGGATATCCCCGCCTGGTACATCATGGTCACGGCTGCGATCAGTATTCCGGCACTGATGACGCTGAATAAAAAAGATCATTTGCGTTCGCTGGATGAAGCAGAAAGTTGAAGACGCTAGCTTGTTGCCAGCTGCTTAACCGCTTCGCGCACCGGCATTTCACCGCCGGTTAACTCAATGATCATCCGGCTGATAGCCGGTTGAGCGATGATCTCAGCCAGCGTCGCCGCCACGTCATCGCGAGGAATATCGCCATACGGGATCGCCAAACCGGCACACACTAAACCGCTGCCTTGCTCATCCGTTAGCGTGCCGGGGCGTAAAATCACCCAATCCAGATCGCTTTGCGCCAGCTCGACATCGGCTGCTTTCTTCACGCGCATATAGTTTTCAAAGGTGGCGGAGAGGTTTTTGTTTCTGCCGGCTTCAGGGAAGGCCGAGACCAGCAGAAAACGCGAAATGCCGGCCTGCTTCGCGGCAGCAACCGCGGTAGATAATCCTTTGCCATCAATGGCGTTCGTCATCTCTTCACCGCCTTTGCCACCGGCACCAGCGGTGAAGACCACCACATCGCTGCCCGCCATCAAAGCGGCCAGCGATGTCGCGTCCAGCGCGGTTAAGTCGCCGTTAACCGGCTCAGCACCCAGTTCACGCAAAGGCTGCTCCTGTTCCGCTTTGCGAAACAGTGGGCGCGCAACGTGGCCGTTTGCGGCCAGCAGTGATGCCAGACGACGGCCAATGTTGCCTGCGCCGCCAATGATAAATACCTTGGACATGAGTACCTCTTCAATTGCGTATAAAAGCTAGTCAGTATAGACAACGTCAATCTGCGGGGAAAAAGCTGCGCAGCTTTTGCCTTTCGCGTCCGTGCTGATCCATATTCTCCGCCGCCAGCCATTGGCTTAAGGCCTGCTGAATCGGCGGCCATTCGCCATCAATGATCGATAACCAATCGGTATCGCGATTGCGCTGTTTGCGCGTCATCGCCTGACGAAAACGACCTTCAAAGCTAAAGCCGATGCGTTCAGCTGCGCGTCGGGAAGCCAGATTTAGGGAGTCACAACGCCACGCAACACGGCGATAACCGAGCACGAAGGCCTGCTGCAACAGCAGATATAACGCTTCACTGCCCAATACATTGCGCTGCATCAGCGGCGACCAGGTCACATGGCCAATTTCAATCGCGCCGTTCTGCACGTCGATATTGGCGAAACAGACCGCGCCAACCGCTTGCTGATTAACCTGATCGATCACCGCATAACTGGCCAATCCACTGTCGCCTATTTTGTTGGCGATCCAGTCGCTCATCGCGGCTACCGATTGCGGTTGCGATGCGCCGAGCCAGGTCCAGTCGCGATCGTCGGGTGCCAGCGAAAAGGCGGCAAACAGGGCGGGCGCGTGAATGAGTTGAAGCGGTATGAGATGGCAAAAACGGCCAGTGAGAATCACAGCGGGTGGGAAGGTTGCGGGTTGCCAGTCGGGTAACGCAAAACCGATCGGCTGACCATATTGATTGTGTTGTGTCACCTCATCTCCTTTCGCTGTGCTGAAAAACAACAGCAAAAAAATGCCCGCCAGTTAAGCCTGACGGGCATTGATCATGCGAAAAAATGATTACGCAGCAACAATTTGTTTGATGGCGTCTTTTGCATCGTTAGCCGCTTTGGTCGCCACTTCTGGACCATAAGCGATGCCTTCCGCGAACACGAAGTTCACGTCAGTGATACCGATGAAGCCCAGGAACAGCTTCACGTATGGCGTCAGCAGATCGCTGGCCGTATCTTTATGAATGCCGCCACGGCTGGAGAGGATTACCGCACGTTTGCCGGTTACCAGACCTTCCGGGCCTGCTTCGGTGTAACGGAAGGTCACGCCAGCGCGGGCAATCAGGTCGAAATAGTTTTTCAACTGAGTTGGGATGTTGAAGTTATACATTGGCGCGGCGATAACCACGGTGTCATGGGCTTGCAGTTCAGCAATCAGCTCATCGGAGAGAGACAGCGCTTCCTGCTGACGTGGAGACAGCGGGGCATCAGATGGACGCAGTGCGCCAACCAGCTCGCCATCCAGCACCGGAATCGGCTGCGCGGCTAAATCACGCACGGTAACCGAGTCACCTTTAGCGCGTGCTTCGTCAGCGTAGAAGTCAGCCAGTTGATTTGACTGAGAGTAACCAGCGAGGATGCTTGATTTCAGAACTAAAACTTTGCTCATGGTATTTTCCTGTGCGTTACGCGGTTGGCTTACCGCTCAATGCTTTACACTGTACGGAGTTAGCCCGCGAGGTAAAAGCGCAATATTTCGAGATCTATGTTCGAAATAATTGAATAACCTCGCACGTCCCGTTCAGGCAGGTGTTCCAAATTGTGCTATGATGCCGACCATTAATTGCTTGAATCCGCCGGGAAATCATCCGGCCGCTGCAACAACAGGTAACGCATCGCTATGTCATCATCCGACTCTTCACCTTTAGCCTCCCTCTGGCCGCGGCTCGATAATCTGACGCTGCGCGACAGTCAACGTCTGCGACGTCGATTGCTGGGCGCTGCAAAGGTGAAAAATCCTGCGGCGCAGCAGGGCATTGTGGCAGAACTGGAGCCGGAATTTGTCGCGGCGGAGCAGCGCCTGGCGCAGCGCACGGCGGCGACACCGCGCATCACTTTCCCGGACAACCTGCCGGTGAGTCAGAAGCAGCAGGATATTGCCGATGCGATCAGTCAGCATCAGGTGGTGATCGTCGCGGGTGAAACCGGCTCGGGTAAAACCACGCAGCTGCCGAAAATCTGCCTGGCGCTAGGACGCGGCGTAAAAGGGCTGATTGGCCACACTCAGCCGCGTCGTCTGGCGGCACGCACCGTGGCCAACCGTATTGCCGATGAGCTGGAAACCTCACTCGGCGGCACCATCGGTTACAAGGTGCGCTTTAACGATCAGGTGAGCGAAACCACCCAGGTTAAGCTGATGACCGACGGTATCCTGCTGGCGGAAATCCAGCAGGATCGCCTGTTGCTGCAGTACGACACCATCATTATCGATGAAGCGCACGAACGCAGTCTGAACATCGATTTCCTGCTCGGCTATCTGCGCGAACTGTTGCCGCGTCGTCCCGACTTAAAAGTCATTATCACGTCAGCGACCATCGACCCGCAGCGCTTCTCACGCCATTTCCACAATGCGCCGGTGATTGAAGTTTCTGGTCGTACTTATCCGGTAGAAGTGCGTTATCGCCCGATGGTGGAAGATGCTGACGACACCGATCGCGATCAGCTGCAGGCGATTTTTGATGCGGTCGATGAGCTGGGACAAGAGAGCCGCGGCGATATCCTGATCTTTATGAGCGGCGAGCGCGAAATCCGCGATACCGCCGATGCGCTGATGAAGCGCGATATTGCGCACACCGAGATTCTGCCGCTGTATGCGCGCCTGTCGAACGCCGAGCAAAACCGCGTGTTCCAGTCGCACAGCGGACGCCGCATCGTACTGGCGACCAACGTGGCGGAAACCTCGCTGACCGTGCCTGGCATCAAATACGTTATCGATCCCGGCACCGCGCGTATCAGCCGCTACAGTTTCCGCACCAAAGTGCAGCGCCTGCCGATTGAGCCGATTTCGCAGGCTTCCGCCAATCAGCGTAAAGGGCGCTGCGGACGCGTTTCGGAAGGTATCTGTATTCGCCTCTATTCAGAGGATGATTTCCTCAGCCGCCCGGAATTTACCGATCCCGAAATTCTGCGTACTAACCTTGCCTCGGTGATTCTGCAGATGACCGCGCTGGGGCTGGGCGATATTGCTGCCTTCCCGTTTGTCGAAGCGCCGGACAAGCGCAACATTCAGGATGGCGTGCGCCTGCTGGAAGAGCTCGGTGCCATCACGCTGAGTGAAGACGAAACCTACAAGCTGACGCCTTCGGGCCGCCAGCTCGCTCAGCTGCCGGTCGATCCGCGTATGGCGCGCATGGTGCTGGAAGCGCAAAAGTTTGGCTGCGTTCGCGAAGCGATGATCATTACCGCGGCGCTATCGATTCAGGACCCGCGCGAGCGTCCCTCTGATAAAAAGCAGGCATCTGACGAAAAACATCGTCGTTTTGAGGATAAAGAGTCCGATTTCCTCGCCTTCGTGAATTTGTGGAATTACCTGCAGGAGCAGCAAAAAGCGCTCTCCAGCAATCACTTCCGCCGCCTGTGTAAAACCGAATTCCTTAACTATCTGCGCGTGCGTGAATGGCAGGATATCTACACGCAACTGCGTCAGGTGGTGCGCGAACAAGGTATGCCGGTCAACAGCGAACCTGCGCCGTATCGTGAAGTGCACTGCGCTTTGCTCACCGGCTTGCTGTCGCACATTGGTCAGAAAGATAACGAGAAGCAGGAGTTTACCGGCGCTCGTAATGCGCGCTTCTCCATCTTCCCCGGTTCCGGCCTGTTCAAGAAGCCGCCGAAGTGGACCATGGTGGCTGAACTGGTGGAAACCAGCCGGTTGTGGGGCCGCGTTGCCGCGCGTATCGATCCGGAATGGATCGAGCCGCTGGCGCAGCATCTGATTAAACGCAGTTACAGCGAACCGCACTGGGAAAAAGCGCAGGGCGCGGTAATGGCGACGGAAAAAGTAACGCTTTACGGCCTGGCTATCGTGCAGGCGCGTAAGGTCAATTACAGCCGCATCGATCCGCAACTGAGCCGCGAGCTGTTTATCCGTCATGCGCTGGTGGAGGGCGATTGGCAGACGCGTCACGCGTTCTTCCGCAATAACCTGAAACTGCGCAACGAAATTGAAGATCTGGAGCACAAATCGCGTCGTCGCGACATTCTGGTCGATGACGAAACGCTGTTCGCTTTCTACGATCGCCGCATCGGCAACGACGTGGTGTCGGCGCGCCATTTCGATACGTGGTGGAAGCAGGCCAGCAAAGAGAATCCGGATCTGCTGAGCTTTGATAAGCAGATGCTAATCAAAGACGGCGCGGACAAAGTCAGCCAGCTCGATTACCCCAACTTCTGGCATCAGGGCAACCTGAAACTCAAGCTGAGCTATCAGTTTGAACCGGGCGCGGATGCCGATGGCGTGACGGTGCACATTCCGCTGCCGCTGCTGAACCAAATTGAAGAGACGGGATTTGAGTGGCAGATTCCCGGCGTGCGCCGCGAACTGGTTATCGCGCTGATTAAATCGCTGCCCAAGCCGGTGCGCCGCAATCTGGTGCCCGCGCCCAACTACGCCGAAGCGTTTCTTGGTCGCGTCACCGCGATGGAACAGCCATTGCTGGATGCGCTGGAACGCGAATTCCGCCGCATGACCGGCGTCACCATTGAGCGGGAAGCCTGGCAGTGGGATCAGGTGCCCGATCACCTGAAAATGACTTTCCGCGTGGTTGACGAACACAATCGTAAGCTGCAGGAAGGCAAAAATCTGCATCAGCTGCGGCTGCTGCTGAAAGGCAAAGTGCAGGAAACGCTGTCGAAAGTGGCGGACGATGGCCTGGAGCAGAGCGGTTTGCACATCTGGAGCTTTGGCGATTTGCCGCAAAGCTACGAGCAGAAGCGCGGCAGCTATCAGGTCAAAGCCTGGCCGGCGCTGGTGGATGAAAAGGACAGCGTAGCGATTCGCCTGTTCGATAACGAAGTGGAACAGCAGAAAATGATGTGGCGCGGTCAGCGTCGCCTGCTGCTACTCAACATTCCGTCGCCGACCAAGTATCTGCATGAGAAGCTGCCGAACAAAGCCAAACTCGGTCTGTACTTCAATCCCTACGGTAAAGTGCTGGAATTGATCGATGACTGCATCGCCTGCGGCGTGGATAAGCTGATGGCGGAGGCGGGCGGCCCGGCGTGGCAACAGGAAAACTTCGAACAGCTGCGCGACAAAGTGCGTGCTGATTTGAATGAAACCGTGGTCACCATCGCTAAACAGGTCGAACAGATCCTGACCTGCGTGTTCAATATCAACAAGTTCCTTAAAGGACGCGTTGATATGTCGCTGGCGCTGGCATTGGGCGATATCAAAGCGCAAATGAGCGGCCTGGTGTATCGCGGTTTCGTCACCGGCAATGGCTGGTCGCGTCTCGGTGATACGCTGCGCTATCTGCAAGGTATTGAGCGCCGTCTCGAGAAACTGCCGGTGGATCCCCACAGCGATCGTGCGCGCATGCTGAAAGTGCAGGCGGTTGAGCAGGCCTGGCAAACGTGGCGCAATAAATTGCCGCCGCAGCGTCAGGATGATGCCGAAGTGCAGGCGATTCGCTGGATGCTGGAAGAGCTGCGGATTAGCTATTTCGCCCAGCAGCTGGGCACGCCTTATCCAATTTCGGATAAGCGTATTCTGCAGGCGATGGAGCAGTTGAGTTAATCAGTAGAGCGATGTGATGGAGGTCGCCATGAATGGCGACCCTACACCGTAGGGCTGAGGGATCCC